>QHBR01000162.1 GCA_003244015.1 Hyphomicrobiales bacterium
GACGGCCAGAAACTTCCTCGCCGACCTCCCCCTCGTATGCGCGCTCACTTGGCTCAAATGACGACACGCCCTAATCGCCTTTCTCCGGTTTGGTAGCGGCGCGCCGAGCCTTCTTGAGCCCCACGTCACCTTCACCGCCGGCAAATTCGAGGGCGCTCTGAATCGCACCGAAACCTTGCGCCACATCAGCGCTGATTGACACCCGGCGTGAAATCGTGATTGCTGCCTCTCAGACCGCGCTTGCGATGCTTTGCCACCTTATTAAGGATATGATTGGCGGATAAAAGACCTATCTCATAATGCGCGCATTGCATCAGAGAACCGTAATCGTCTGGGTCGGGGCGATCGTACAATATGCGGTCAGCACCCACGCCGGGGTAGTGATTGTGAGCGTTGTGCTCGCCGTCACGCGGGGGGCCGTTGCCCTGCTATGGACGCCGGAGCCAGCCCCATCCGCTTCGAAGCAACTGGGCGACGTAACAGGCGCGATCTCGCCCGCGCCGATGCCCGCCGGGGACCAGCTCCGCCCAGATATCGGCACATGGCGCGAATTCCCTGCCGTTCCGGTGGTTGCCCAGGCCGAGCCTCGGTCCGACTGCGAGCCGGCACCACACCAGCTCCAGGCGGGGCCCTCGCCCGTGCCGAAGAGCCGTCAGGCGCTGAACGTGCCGCCCGCGGCGGCCATCGCGACGCCGTCGTCCGAGCCGGCGGCCCAGTCCGGAAACGCGCCCGAACTGCTCCCCGAGAACGCGCCGGTCCACGTGCTGGTCAGCTACGCGCCCCAAAGTGCCGCGGCCAGGCAGGAGGCGGCCGGGGTCGTGCGCCTGCTGCGCGGCGGCGGGCTCGCGGCGAGCGACCCGGCACCCGCCGCGCCGGTCGCGGGCAAAGCCGGGATTACCTATTTCTTCGCGGAGGATGCGATGGCGCCAGGCGCGTCGAGCACGACCTCGGCGAGGCGTTCGTGGCCTCGCGGCTGTCGCCGCCGGCATCCGGCGAAGCCCTCCCCCGCCCCGGGACAATCGAGGTTTTGGTGCCGGCAAGGTGACATCCGTGATTGGTCGCCAGTTTCGAAACGGCCGCTCCGGGCCAAATTGTCACAACAGAGGTGCAGGCAGCACCGGATCGAGCCAAATGACATGCTTCGCCGTTGCGTGGAACTCGACAGCGTCTGCATCGCCTTGATCCCCGAGAGCGGCTTGTGCAAGAGCGGCTCATCGTAGCCCATCTGGAACTTGTCGGCGCAGATGAGGAAGCGGTAAGGATCGGTTCTGGATCGTCTCGACGATGTCAACCCAGGAGTCTCTCATGTCGCTGTCTCGTGCCTTTGTGATCCCACTCGCTGCCGCGCTTGCATTGCCCGCGGGCGCGGCGCTCTCGCAACAATCTGCGCCGTCCGCCGCGCCGTCCGCGGCGCCGAGCTCGCTTGTGTTCTATTTCGACGTCGGCAGCGCCAAGGTGCGGCCGCAGGACGTGGCGTTGTTCGACCAGGCCTCCCGGCTCTACCGGGACCGGTGACCACCATCACGAGCGGCTTGCCGTCCTGCGGCTGTCGCAGCAGCGCGCCGACGCGGTGTTGCGCGGGCTGGTCGCGCGCGGCATTCCGACGGAGCGCTTTCAGATCCTGGCGAAGGGCGTGACCGAACCGGCGGTCTCAACCGCGTCCGGCGCGGCCGAGCCGCGCAACCGGCGCGCTGAGCTTACCTGGCGCTAGCCGCCGGGCGAACGGGCGTGCGCAGGACCACGGCGAGCTTGCTTGTTGCGGTTCTTGTGGCTGTCGCATCGACGTTGCGCGCGGACGACCGCGAGGCCAGGCGCGCGTTCGACGCCGGCCGGTTCGAAAGCGGGCGCTGAATCTCGGCCTGCTGTACGATCTCGGCCGCGGCGTGCCGCAAGATTCTTCGATGGCCTATCGCTGGTATCGCCAGGCCGCCGAGGCCGGGCTCACGCAGGCGGCGTTCAATGTCGCGGTCATGCTCGACAGCGGCGCCGGCGTGCCCCGCGATGGCGCCGAAGCGGCACTTTGGTACGCGAGGGCCGCCGCCAACGGCCACCATCGCGCGCAATACGCCCTCGCCCAGCTCTATGCGGCCGGCGACGGCGTGCCGCGCAATTCGGCGACCGCGGAGGCGTGGTACCGCGCCGCCGCCCGCGGCGGCCTCGTTGCCGCTTCCGCCCGCCTGCCGGCGCTGGTGCGAGCCGGGCGAGCGGTGGCATCTCCTCCCGGCGACTTATCGCCCGTGCGCCCCGTCCCGGTCGCGCCGGTCGATGTCGTGCTGCCCGCGGGCCAAAACACGTCGAAAGTCGCGTTGGTGTGGAATACGCCGGAGCAGCCGGTCCCAGTCGAATACTACATCGAACTCAGGGCGCTCGATGCGTCCGGCTCGCGCGAGGTATCCGCGAGCTACGTCGAAACCTCCGGCGACCCTCGTCGAGCTGCCGGGCGCGCCGCAGCGCTACGCGTGGCGCGTCTATGCGGTGGCAAGGCCGGGGTCGCACTATGCCAGCAGCGCCTGGAACTTGTTCTCGATCGGCAAGCTCGCGGCGGATTAACGCCATGCCAATCTTGGAAGAGGGGATCCGTCGTGCGGCGCTGCGAAATTATTTGGTGCCACGTTTAAACGCGCTGCACAGGAGTTCACCATGTCCAGAACCAAATAGAACGGTGCGGTGGATTTTAGCAGCGTGGACTATATTAGGTGTAGTGCGATGATTACCATTACACCTAAAACGGCGATGATTAAAAAACCCACCGCATCGTGATGGTCAGACGTCCGGCCCATAGCCCGAAATTCTCCAGATAGCCATCGATTTTCAACCTCATCCTGCCTCCTTTCCGCGCTCCAGACAAGGCCGAGCCGGTGCGCTTGCGTTGGCCAAAAATCAGTGCTATTCGCCCACGCTCATTAGGCATTAATTGGGGCGGGCGCCGGAGAGGGCAGCAAAATGTAATCTAAGTTATTGAAATCATTGGCGCGCCCAAGGGGAATCGAACCCCTGTTTTCGCCGTGAAAGGGCGACGTCCTGGACCGCTAGACGATGGGCGCGGAAATTTTTGGCGGCGGGTTGCGGCTCTTCCCCCGGCCGCCCGGACATATAAAGGCCGCCGCCCGCGCTGGCAAGTTTACGGCTGGCGAAGCGGCGGGCTTGGCCCGTCCGCGGGGGCCATATCGAGCAGCCTCAGTTGCACCCGTTCCTTGGCCGCGAAGCCATCGTTGACCAACGTTCCGGCAAGATGAACAAGGCCGCCACGCGCGGCATAAAGCGCATGCCCGATGGGTTCCGAGGCCGCGCGGAACGCGATGCCGTCTATTTTGGCGCCATTGCCCGCCACCGCCCGCAGCCGGACATGGCCGTTGCCAACGTTGGCGATATCGGCAAGACGGTGCGCCGGCAAGGCAAAGACCGGCTCGGGATTGCCCGCGCCATAGGGGCCGCCGCGCGCAAGACAGGCCAACAGATTGGCGTTGGCACCGGCCGCGGTCAGCGCCGCGTCGATCAACAGAGTTGCCTCCGCGCGAGCGGCCGCGACTGGCGCGGCGAGGTTTTCTTCGAGAAAGCACTTAAAATCGTTCAGACGTTCCCTCGCGACGGTGATCCCTGCCGCCATCGCATGGCCTCCGCCCTTGACGAGAATCCCCGCTTCGGCCGCCGCGCGCACCACGCGGCCAAGATCGACGCCGGCAATCGAGCGGCCGGACCCGGTGCCCACCCCGTTCGCATCGAAAGCGATCGCAAAAGCGGGCCGCCGGAATTTTTCCTTGAGGCGCGAGGCGACAAGCCCGGCTATGCCCGGATGCCAGCCTTCGCCCGCCGCGACGATCACCGCGGAACTTGCGATGTCGAGGCGATCAAGCGCCTGCGCCTCGGCTTCTTCGAGCGTGGCGCGCTCTAGCTCCTGGCGTTCGCGATTGAGCCGGTCGAGTGCTTCCGCGATGCGCCGGGCTTCCCCAAGATCGGTTAGGCTCAAGAGCCTGGCGCCAAGCGCGGCATCGCCAATCCGTCCCCCGGCATTGATGCGCGGACCGATCAGAAAACCAAGATGATAGGGCGTTAGCGGCCCCGCAATCCCCGCGATGTCCCCCAATATTCTAAGTCCGGGGCGCCCCCGCGCGTGCAACAAGGCGAGCCCCTTGGCGACGAAGGCGCGGTTTAGCCCGGTCAAAGGCGCGACGTCGGCGACCGTCGCGAGCGCCACCAGATCGAGCCCGGCGAGAAGGTCGGGCATCGGCCGGGAGGCCGAAAAGAAGCCGCGTTCGCGCAGACTGCGTTGCACCGCGACGAGCGTCATGAAAACGACGCCCGCGGCGCAAAGATATCCGAGAGTGGAAAGATCGTCCTGCCGGTTCGGATTGACGACAATCGCCTCCGGCAAGACCTCCGGCGCTTGATGATGATCGAGCACGATTGGGTCGAGGCCGAGCCTTGCCGCCTCACTGAGCGGCGCGTGGCTCATCGTCCCGCAGTCCACCGCGACCAAAAGCTTCGCGCCTTCTCGCGCAAGGTTTCCGATTGCCTCCACATTAGGGCCGTAGCCTTCGAAAATGCGGTCGGGAATATGGATCAGGCACGGCGTGCCGCAAGCCTGGAAATAATCATGAAGCAGCGCCGAGGCGGCGGCGCCATCGACATCGTAGTCGCCAAAAACCGCGACTGTTTCGCCGCGCTCGATCGCCCCGGCGATTCGTCTTGCCGCCGCCTCCATGTCCTTCAGGCAATAGGGGTCGGGCAGAAGGTTTTGCAGCGTCGGGTCGAGATAATCTTGCGCATTGCCCGGCGTGATGCCCCGCCCGGCGAGAACGCGGGACAAGAGATCGCCGGTTCCATGAACTTGCGCGATGGCGAGCGCCCGAGCCTCGCCCGCTGCGTCGAGCCGGCCGCGCCAAGGCCGGCCAAGCACGGAACGCTCGACCCCGAGAAACGCGCGGGCGGCGGAAAGCGATTCGTTCATGCCGGATGGTAGCCGCAGGTTTCCCGGATAGCGAGTGCCCCCAACCAAAATCCGCGCTGGGATTTTGGATGCCGCACGTGCGGCGGCCCGAGGGTGAATTTCCCGCCCTAATATCCATCGCGGATGTTGGCCGAAAGCCATTGCTGGACGCACTAGGGAGCGGCGCCGTAATCTCGTTCGTTTGTGCTAGAGCGGGAAACTGAATGACGCGTAGATCAAGTCGCCTCGGACCCGGTTTTGGACAGCGAACTCATGAAACCACCTGGCGCTGAAGTCGACCTCTTGGGCCCCCGCCTTGAGCGCGTAGCTGAGCAACGGCCCGACGGCCGCCACGCGCCCCCTGAAAGCGCCGAACTTGTCGCCCGAGCCGTGGTCATTCGTCACCTGCTGATAGAAGTAGCCGCCGACGCCCGCGGCAAGGCCAAACGGGAAATGCTGATTAAGCGCCCATTCGAAATGCAGCTCGGCGCCGCTCTGGTAATTTGTCGCCGTGTCGAGCGCGTTGAGCTTAAGGCCAAGCGCGCCCGTGACCTCGATGCCGGTCTGCAGACCGAGGTAGGTATAAGCCCCCTTGAGATCGAGGGCAGGGCGGTTCAGGCCCGTCAGCGCCAACTGGTTGGGAAGAATGTTTCCCGTCGGGGCAAAGCCGGTCAGGGTCACGTTCCAATGTTGCTCGCCCGCGTGCCAGCCAAGGATGACGCTGTATTCGGTATCCGCGATGCTGGCGATTTCGCCGGCGAGGTTGAACCGCTGGGCCGGGCCCGTGGGACCGGCGACCGTGAAATTGGCCGTACTCCGGTCCGAAGCGAAAGGAACCGTCACGGCGAAGCCCGGGTCGGCGCCGAAAAGCTTAAAGTCCGGAAACCAGCCGGCGATCGCGATGTCGGCGACGAAATTTTGGGTGATCCTCACGCTGCTCGTGGCGCCGGTGGCGGGGAAGAGATTGCCGGCGCAAACGCCCGGCGGCGGTGTGTATCCCGCCATCGGGAGGATGAGGCCAAAAATATATCCGCTGAGGCCAAACTCCGTGGCTCTTGCCGTCTCGCCCATGGACAGGCTTCCGGCGAGACAAATCGCGCCGCAACCTGTTCGTATGGTAGTCCATGTCGTCATCGGGCTGAACCTCTTGGCGCCAGTCAAGGCGCCCCCGCGCGCCGGGCAAGCTCTGTCGAAAGAAGAGCGGGCGCAACACTTCACGGTAGTGCCTTTTACGCAAACCTTCGAGGCGGCCTCATGTAATATTCCAAGAGCGTCGCAATTATGCCACAGCGTTAACTCGCGAGACGCCGATCGGCGCTAAGAGGAATTGCGTGATCGACAAGGAACCGCTCGGAATCGAAGAATTGAAGCATGTCAAAACCCAAAAAAGCCGTGCAACTTTCGAAACATGCGCTACGCCAAGTCGCAGAATTCGAGGAGCGCCGCTTGCTTAGTGTCGCTGACGATGATCCGGCCCGTCGAGTTCGGCTGGAATTTGATCTCGCTCATAGCAAAGCCCGCGTCGATCAACGCCGTCTCGATCGGCGCGAAATCCTGCTTGGCGGAAGTCTCCAACGCGAGGTCGAACACCGCGAACTCGAAGGGCGCACAATATTTCAGAATAGCAACGGCATGCTTGTCATCTCCGGAAAGCACTTCAATCAGAGCCGTTTCGAAGGGGACATGAAATCTTTTGTAGCTTTTCGAACGCGGGTCCAACCTCCATAAATAGTTGGCTGAATAAGCGTTGAATATCATTCGCTCCCCAGAAGTGTAGCCTGCATTGAGTTCGATTATCGTCCCTTTGTAATTGTCTTTAGAGAAGATATCACGGAGCCCGAACTGGAATTCTCCGTCGCGTGAAAACACCGCGACGACATTGAATTCGAGTTCACCGGGTCTTGCTCCTATTGTGCTTTCATCACCATAGCCGACAAAGATATGGTTCTTCGAGAGTAGAATCCTTTCCGGCCTACCTATCGAGAGCAGATGCCAATTGTCTGGGGAAATCACAGCCGCCTGAAATTCGACCAGCCAGGCGATGACTTGATGCTCGCTGAACCATCTGATCGCGTGAACTAACGGATGATCCTCCCGCGACCAGGACCGACATCGAAGGTCATTGAGAAAGAGCGTCACATTCTCATCGTCCTCGACGAGACAGGCCCAATCCGAACTCTTCGTGCAGATCGAAAACTGTCACGCGCGGACGCTGGAGTTCAATCAGATTTTTTAGTTCGACTCGCAATATGCTCACTCTTCATCCGGAAATACCGGGTCATCCGGATTAATCGGATAACACGTTATCATACCATTTCCATATCAGAGT
>QHBR01000324.1 GCA_003244015.1 Hyphomicrobiales bacterium
GCTTCATCCCGGCGGCACCCCGGCGTCTTGCCCCGCCGGCATCGGCGCTCAGCCTTTCCAATGCAACGCGGCGACGAGGGTGAAAATCCGCCGTGCCGTGTCGTGGTCGCAATCTAGCTTGCCGTTGAGCCGTTCCATGAGAAGGTCGGCCGCCTCGTTGTGAAGCGCGCGGCGTCCCATGTCGATCGCTTCGATTTGCCTCGGCATCGCGGTTCGAATTGCCGCGTAATAGCTTTCGCAAATCATAAAATAATCCTTGAGAAGACTACGGAACGGAGTGAGCGAGAGAATATGGGCGACGAGCGGCGCGCCATTTTCGTCAACGACCTCCAACGCGAGCTTTGCGTCCTGCAATGCGATCTTCAGTCCGTAGGGGCCGGCGTCGCGGCCCGGCAGGGCAAAGCTGTTTTCGTCGATAAGATCGTAGATCGCGATTTGACGCTCGTGTTCCTGGTCCGCCGCGCCACGGCCGATCGAAGCCTCGTCGAGGATCACGGAAACGAGGCGATTGCGTTCATTCGGATCGTTCCGGCTCATGATATCCGATGATCGATTCGGAGCGCCACCGAGCGCGCATGGGCATCCAGTCCCTCGGCGCGGCCGAGTGCGATCGCCGCCGGGCCGAGCCTCGCGAGACTGTCCGCGCCGCACTTTAAAATCGAGGTTCTTTTCAAGAATTCAAGAACGCTCAAGCCAGAAGAAAACCGGGCCGAACGCGCGGTCGGCAACACATGGTTCGAACCGCCGACATAGTCGCCGATCGCCTCGGGCGTATACGCTCCGAGAAAAATAGCACCCGCGTTCCGGATTTTTCGACCGAGCGCCTCGGCATCGGCGGTCATGATTTCAAGATGCTCCGGGGCAAGCCGGTCGGCGAGCGCGATGCTTTCCTCAAGACTGGAAACAAGAATAATCGCGCCGAAATCGCGCCAGCTCGCCGCCGCGATTTTTTCGCGAGAGAGAGAAGTCAATTGCCGCGCAACCGCGGCTTCGACGGCATTGGCGAGGCTTTCGTCACCGGTGATCAGAATCGGCTGCGCGGCGGTGTCGTGCTCGGCCTGCGCGAGGAGATCGGCGGCGATCCATTCGGGATCGGCGCTGCCGTCGGCAATGATCAGGACCTCGGACGGCCCAGCGATCATGTCGATGCCAACGGTGCCAAAAACCCTCCGCTTGGCCGCGGCCACATAAGCGTTGCCAGGACCGGCGATCTTGACGACTGGGGCAATCGTCTGAGTTCCATAAGCCAGCGCCGCGATCGCTTGCGCTCCCCCAACCCGGTAAATTTCATCGACGCCGGCGAGCTTGGCCGCCGCAAAAACGAGCGGATTGATCCGTCCCTCCGGCGCCGGGACGGTCATGACAATGCGGTTGACGCCGGCAACCTTGGCCGGCGCCGCGGTCATCAAAACCGTAGACGGATAGCTCGCGGTGCCGCCTGGAACATAGATCCCCGCCGCCTCGACCGGAAGCCAGCGCCAGCCGAGTTCGACGCCGAGCGGATCGGTAAATCGTATATCTTGCGGGAGTTGCCGCTCATGAAAAGCAATGATCCGGGCATGCGCAAAATGCAGCGCATCGAGCGCGTCCGGAGGACAGCGGGCGAATGCCGCATCGATGTCGGCCCCGCCTACCCGCAAACCCAGCTTCTCCAGATCGACGCGATCGAATTTCCTCGAATAGCCGATCAGCGCGGCGTCGCCATGCGCGACGACGTTCGCGATGATCGCCTGAACTGCTTGGTCGACGTCCTCCGCCACTTCCCGTTTCATCGCAAGAAGCGCGTTGAACGAGGCACCAAAATCCGGGCTCCGCGTATCGAGCCGCAAGGGCATGAAATCGCCTCCTTCGCGGGCGCATCAGACGATGTTACTTTGACGGCTCGCTAAGCAGTACGCGAAGCGGGCCGATCGGGCCGAGTGGGATGATCTGGAACTCCATCAAACCGGCTTTGCCGAAGGGAAACTTGCCCAGAAGCTCCAGAGCCTCCTTCGGGTCGGTGACATTCATCATGAATACGACGCCGCTTTGGTCCTGCTTGAGGTACCACTGGTCAATTTTCCCAGCGAGGTACAGGCGTACGGTGTCGCGCACTTCAGAAGGAAGGAGCGGTTTCCACTTGTCCGGCGTCCCCTTGGCCGTGAAGCTGCCGATCGCCAGGAGCTTGGTCGTCGGGACGTCGAGGCCAGGTACCGGCGGCAGGCCGGCCTGCGGCGCTGACTGAGCTAGCGCAGCGATTGGACTCATCGCCGCAAGCGCCGCTACGAAGACTCCGAGACTGGCCAGCTTGGTCAAATAGGCCACGCCGATGGTGAACTTGCCTAGAGTGCGGGGGCTCATGACAGCATCGCCTTGGCCACTAACGCGGGCTCATCGACTTGCAGCCAATGGCCTGCTGGTACGACAGTGAGGGAGGCATTTTTCAGCTGAGACTGGCGCCGCTCGGCCACAGCCACAGTGATGTAGGGGTCGTACTCTCCCCAGATGAGCTTGACCGGAATGTCGAGCGCCTTGAGTTCGGGCAGACGCTTGGCGTTTTGGGTGTGCGCATCGAAGAACTGCGCCGCCATCTGCACGAATGCTGGGCCCGAGCTCGGCTGGGTGGTGAAGTTCTCGCGAACAAGATCACCGATGGCCGTGTTAAAATGCGCTCTCTGCGCGTCCGGTAGGGCGTCGCGGAATTTCTGCTGCTGCCAGGTCAACAGCCAGCCGAACTGCTGGGGGCTTTGGGCGATAGTCATCGCGAGCGCGTGGAGGCTCTTGGTCGCGAAGAGCGTGATCAACTCGGGCCAAAGGACTGTTGAGTCCTCGGCATAGGCGGAATTGAGCATGATCACCGAGTCGACGCCCTGGGGGTGCGCGAGCGCATAGCTGATCGACGCGGGTCCGGACGAGTCGTGGGCGACTGGGACGATCTTCCCCAGAGCCAAGGCATCGACCACCGATTCAAGATCGCCGAGTTGTTGCTCGAAACTGTAGGCGGCGTCAGTCGGTTTGTCCGAAGCGCCAAAGCCCAGGAAATCGAACGTCACGACGCGTCGCCCGCTGGCGACCAAGTGGGGAAGCACGTCGTCGTAAATGTGCAGGTTATCTGGGAAGCCGTGCATGAGCACAAAAGCTGGACCAGCGCCTTTGTAGTCGCGTGCGTAAACTCGTCCCTGGTCGCGCGGGACATAGTGTTCGGTGAAGGATGGTTTGCTGTCCATGATTATCGGCTCCCGATTTTGCTGAACTTTGCGTCACCTCTCTTAGCCATAAGCTGTATATGCAACCTAATACCGCGGGCGGCAACGCGCCGGGCGGCCCGCGGGCGCTTTGCCGGCCGCGCCGCCCCGCGCCCTCAAAGCAGCTTCTCGATTTCCTTTTCGAGTCCCTTGGGTGCCGCCGCCGGTGCGAAGCGAGCCGCTACTCTGCCTTTTCGATTGACAAGGAATTTCGTGAAATTCCATTTGATCGCCCCAGTTCCTATAAATCGCTTGGTTTGGCCTTTGAGAAAACGGTAAAGCGGATGCGCTCCGGCGCCATTGACATCGATCTTGCCAAACATGGGAAATGTCACATTATAGATTCGCGAACAAAATCGCGCGATTTCGGCGGCATCGCCCGGTTCCTGGGCGCCGAACTGATTGCACGGAAAGCCTAGAACCGCAAAGCCTTGGGCATTATATTTGCGATAAAGCGCCTCGAGCCCTTCGTACTGCGGCGTAAAGCCACATTTGCTCGCGGTGTTTACCACGAGCAGGACCTGTCCCGAGAAATCGGAAAGCGGCTTTTCCCGCCCTTCCAGTGTCGTGGCGGTAAAATCATGGACCGTGCTCATTGCCGTCTCCAGATCAAGCCAAACCCCGGGCGGTTTAGGGACTACCAGCAGGCCGCCCTGCGCTAAGCTCAACCATAAACGAATCCGCACGCCGCGGCCACGAGATCCTATGAAGAAGTGAATAGCGGTGGTGGATTCCGGCGCGAAGTGCGACACCCGAGCACCTTGAGCCTGCTCGATTTTCCTTTCCCCGGAGCCGGCTTCGCATCTCCGAAATACAGCAGAAGGCGGCGACGCGGGAAGGAAAATCATGCCTTTCCTGGTGAGCCCAAGCGCTTGTGGGTGTTGCACTTCGCGCCGGAATCCACCCACGTTTAACCTAGGGTTAAGACCTGATTAACCATGTTTTGATTCTCATGTCCGTAGTCAAGCACGACGGTCGTGCGCGTTCGTTCCGCGGCAGCGGCTAAAGCAATATGGGCTGCGCATGAGCCTGAGGCGGCGTCGAGACGACGGTTGATCAGACTCTGATGCGCGGGTTTTATATCGCAAGACCGCATATTCGTCTCGGGCCTGCCTCCGTCGCAAGCCGGGCGTCGATTGTGGCCGGCCACAGAATCACGTCCTTTAACACATCGGATATATCCGATGTGTCATAGAGGATTGCCCGACCCAGCCTCCGCCTCCAGCGATGCGCAGCTATGTCGATGGTGTTTGTGCCGGATCCTCCTCTTCTTTCGACGACGATGCGCTCCATTCAGGCGAGCCGGACGTGTTCGTTGGGGGCGATTGCCCAAACGAAGGCGGCGAGTTCGCGAGCTATGGCGACATTGACGACGTTGGCGGGTTTGCCGGTTCTGACGAACCTGCGATGCCGGCGCATAGCCGGACTTGGGCCTTCCAGGCGATGCTGCGATGCCGGGCGCATAGCCGGACTTGGGCCTTCCAGGCGATGTCCTTGACCGGCTGCGGAAGGCTCTCGTTGCGCGCGAGGATCTGGGTCCCGATCCGGGCCGGCAGGCGATAGATCCAGGCCCCCTCGACCAGCACCCGTCTGGCTCTTGCGTTTCAAGCCTTGATGATTCCGCCACGCAAATTCTTGGCTCCAGAAGACCGTTCGCAGGGCGTCAAGCCGAGATAGGCCATGAGCTGGCGAGGATTGGCGAAGCGGTGGAAGTCTCCGATCTCGGCGACAAGGGTGATGGCGGCGATGAGCGCGATGCCGCGCAGCGCTTGAATGGCGGTCGCCACGGGAGCCAACGGCCAGGAGGGCGCGAGTTCCTGCATCCGCTGGGCCAGCCGATCACGGCGCGCCTTTGCTTCTTCGACAGCCTGGACGAGTTCTTCGAAAGCGATCTGGCGCGCCGGATGGTCGAATCGCTGGGCCGCCAGCCACGAGCGATGTTTGCGGGTCCAATGATTGCCCGCGGAATAGCTGCGTCCATGGCGCAGAAGAAAGCACACAACCTGCTGGCGGGCCCGCCGCAAGCCCTCCATCGCCGCCTGACGTGTAAAAGTCTGGATTTGAGATATCGGTCAATGTCAGGTTTCGCCATTCGTCTCACGGGCCAAGCATTATCGGCGAGACGGACTCGATCCTGTCAAGGACGCGAGCATTTTTTAGCAAGTCCGGTATACCGGACTTGCCTGGATGCTCGCGCCGGCGGAGCCGGTGCCATACCATAGCCCGTTGCTTTGCGACGGGCGTTCTTCCGAACGCCCTATGGCATCCTTGACAGGGTCGATCCGCTCGCCACGCTCGCCGCCATGAGATGAATGTCGGGTTGCGATTTCAAGCGACAGTGACTGAAATCTCAAATCCAGACTTTTACACCTGACGGGCGCGGCAAAGATCGCGCATGGCTTCGTGGGCGTCATCTCGAACCCAAACCGGCGTCAGTTCGCCGGAGCGGAACAAGGCCGAAAGCGTCGTGGCGTCGCGGCGGGCGGTTTTGACGCGGTCGCCCGGCCGCGTCGGCACAAGCGATGGAGCGACAACGACGCAGTCATCCCTCCGCTGTCCATTCCAGCAGGCTTCGCCGGCTGGAACCTTTGGCCAGCTACGCCCAAGCATGGTGACCTGCCGATGCAGGCCATAGCCGCAAGGTCCCGCTTCGTAGCAAAAAGCAAGCTTGCCGTGCTTGGCGGCCAGACGATCGACCATTTTGGCAACCGAGTCCGGCCGGCTCAAGATTTCTCCGACAAAGCGCACCTCGCCGCGCCGGCCGCCCTCGGCGATCGCGACGAGATCGTGTTCTTGTGCGTATCCATCGCGACGTAGGTTGTTGTAAACTGATCCATGGCTCGTTCCCCATGCATGAGGCTCTGGCCGATTCGTCGGCCAACCCTCGTTCTTGCATGCCGCGGAACGAGCCGCCCGCAACGGACATAGCGTCTCAAGGGGTTGGTCAACCGATTTGGGAGCTAACCGATGGAATCGTATTTGTTTTGGTTCGACGACGGG
>QHBR01000094.1 GCA_003244015.1 Hyphomicrobiales bacterium
ATATTTTTCGAGGTGCCCATAAGTGTTTTCCTTGTTGTTTGGGGAACCCCCCAGTGCGCGAGTCGGGCAGTGCCCCGCTCGGGTGAGGCCAGCCTTTGCCCGAAGTGAGAACTCGCCTGCGCTTGAAGCGTAGCCAATGCTGCGAGCTAAATCTGCTATAATGCGTGCGGTTTTGGACAATTCCACGGGACGAGTGTGGCGGCGTTTGATAGTACGTTGCTTTTGACACGCGGGACGATTGATGGTCGCGACGGTGCTGGACGAGCTCTTGGAGACGCTGGACGTGCGGCTTCACGCGTTCGCGGTCTTGCATGTCGGGCGTGGATACCGGCTGCTGTTCGATCCCGTGGATGCCGTCGTCATCCACTACGTGCTGGCCGGGAGTGGCGTGCTGCGCGCCGGGGACAGTACACCAGAGCCCTTCGAGCCTCACAGCATTCTGATCGTCCCCCCGCGCCAGTTGCAGAGCCTAAGCTCTTCAACCGACAGTCTGCAGGACGTTCTTCCTTCGGAGTCCAGTACGCTTCTGGCCGACGGGCTCCTCAAGTTTATCGCCGGGCCCCCCGGTGAAGGTGAGATCCTGACGGTCTGCGGCACGATCTCCGCAACCTATCGCGGCGCGTTCGGCCTGTTCGACCATCTCGCCGGCCCTCTGGTCGAGAATATCGCTGGTGTCGAGCGGCTTCGCGACGTTTTTGATTCGCTCTTTGCTGAATTGGCCGATCCCGGCATCGGCACGCGAGCCCTGACCGAAGCGCTCATGAAACAAGGCCTGATTCTTCTTCTGCGGCAACATCTTATTCAGCGCGGCATAGATTCTCCTCTGTTTGCGGTGCTCAGGGATCACCGGCTGTCGCGCGCGGTCGCGGCAATCCTGGCGCGGCCCGGTGCGCGTCAATCGCGGGACGAATTGGCCCAGATCGCCGGCATGAGCCCCTCGTCCTTTTCCCAGCGTTTCTCCGAGACCTTTGGACAGACACCCATGGAATTTGTCGTGCGGGCCCGGCTGCATCATGCCGCGCACCTCCTCGCCACGACGGATCTCCCCGTCAAGGTCGTGGCGGCAAGCGTAGGATACGCGAGCCGGCGCCACTTCTCCCGCGCCTTTCGGGAAGCCTACAATACCGATCCGAAGACTTACCGGTCCTTGAAGGCCGTTTCGAGCGAGCCAGCCCCCCCGGCAGCGCTGCGTCCCGCAAGCGAAACGCCCGTTTGATCGCGGCCGTTTCAAAACGGGGAGGACGATGACCTGACTCCGCGAGTGGTACTTTGTTGTCTCCCCTTCCCATCTGCGGTCATTCGGCGACCAAGGCTTAAGGTTACTTTTTCGCCCTAGATTATTACCAATAATACGGATGCCCGTAGTAATAATAGTGGCGACGGTAATACGGCCTCCAATAATAATGCCTGTAATGATGACGGTAATAGGGGTGCCGATAACGGTATCTATGCCGATAATGGCGGCGGTGCCAATAATACCTCCTGTAATAATAGGCCTTTTCGACGGAGGCTTTGGGGGCTCGCGTTGCCAGAGTCCGCACAGTTGGCGCCCCGGTAAGCAGGCCCGCCGCTGGCGCCGCGTTCCCGGCACTGGCGAAGAGACCGCCATAGGCGGTCAAGGCCGCAACGGCCGCTATTCTCAAAAGCTTCATTTTTCCCTCCTTCGGGTTGATATTACGGGCCGGTAATTCGCCGCCCGCGGCGTGTCCCTTTGGGCTATAATTATGACAATCCCGTTTCCTGTGGGCTCGCGCACGCCTTGACAATATAGGCGCCGCCAAGCCCTTGCCCAGACTCATTTGTGGAGATGTCGCGCACGATATTATACGGCTTGGCCCTCCGCCGGCCCGCTTCCGCCACGGTCGCGGCGCTTGACGCGCAACGCCGTTAATAGAAAACTCCGCTCATGGAGGGGCCAAATCATGAAGAACGCCTGCGCGGCAGAGGAAAGAGTTTCCGGTTCGCCCGGCAGGGCGGGCTCCTTCCAGGACCTCATTTTAACGCTTCAAAAATTCTGGGGCGGGAATGGCTGCATCATCCTCCAGCCCTATGACCTCGAAATGGGCGCCGGCACGTTCCATCCTGCCACGGCGCTACGCGCGCTCGGCCCGCGCCCCTGGAAGGCCGCCTACGTGCAACCCTCGCGCCGCCCCAAGGATGGGCGTTACGGCGAAAATCCGAATCGGTTGCAGCATTTCTATCAGTTCCAGGTGATCTTGAAACCTTCGCCGCAAGATCTCCAGGCGCTTTATCTGGTCTCGCTCGAAGCGATCGGCGTCGATCCACGCCTCCACGATATTCGCTTCGTCGAGGACGATTGGGAGAGTCCGACGCTGGGCGCCTGGGGGCTCGGCTGGGAATGCTGGTGCGATGGCATGGAAGTTTCGCAGTTCACCTATTTTCAGCAGGTCGCGGGAATTGAGTGCGCGCCAGTCTCGGGCGAGCTGACCTACGGGCTGGAGCGCCTCGCGATGTATGTGCAAGGCGTCGAAAATGTCTACGAACTCAATTTCAACGGCCGCGAAGGGTCTGAGAAGGTCACTTATGGCGACGTCTTCAAACAGGCCGAGGAGGAGTATTCACGCTATAATTTCGAAGCCGCCAATGCCGGCGTCCTGTTCCAGCATTTCAAGGATACGGAAGCCGCATGCCGTGCGCTCTTGAAGCTCGGGGACGAAGACGTGCGGCAATTGATGGTGCTGCCCGCCTATGATCAATGCATCAAGGCGTCGCATATTTTCAACCTCCTTGACGCGCGCGGGGTTATCTCGGTCACCGAGCGGCAAAGCTATATTTTTCGCGTGCGCGATCTCGCCAAGGCTTGCGGCGCGGCCTGGCTGACGACAGAGGCGGGTGGAGGGCTGGGAAAGGCGGATGCTGTGGGTTGAAATGGGCCTCGGTTTTGGGACACTCGGCTAAGTTGGAACGGGCGTTCCATCATGATAGACGGAGCGAACCATGACCAACAAGACGAGACGCAGGATCGGCGCGGGCATGCGGTTCGACAAGCTCACCATAAGGGGCGAAGATCGCCTTGGAGGCTTTGCGCGAACAGGCGGCGGGTGCCGGTTTGGCGCTGCGCCATGCGGTCCCCCCAAACCCATGCATGAGGCTCTGGCCGATTCGTCGGCCAACCCTCGTTCTTGCATGCCGCGGAACGAGCCGCCCGCAACGGACATAGCGTCTCAAGGGAGGCGGCCTGAAAGAAAACCGAGGTCGTTAATACCGCAATTAGACGCGAGAAATATTCTTCTAATCGAGCGCTCTGAAGCAAAATTGGTCCAAGCATTCGCGCAATTCGATCGTCGCTTGCCTCGCTCATGACCTTCCTCCAGACGAACGAAAGCCTTGCGCCCTCGATAGGATAATTCACCGGCACAAACGCCCTGCGTCGTTCCGCAAAACGATAAGGGCGGCCATTAGCCGCCCCCGATCAGCTCCCCTTGGACAAAATCAACACGAATAATACATGTCGAACTCGACCGGGTGCGGGGCCATCTCGAAGCGTATCACCTCGCCCATTTTCAATTCGATGTAGCTGTCGATGACGTCGTCGTCGAAGACGCCGCCCGCCTTGAGGAAACTGCGATCCTTGTCGAGATTGACGAGAGCTTCGCGCAGCGAGCCGCAGACGGTTGGGATTTTCTTGAGTTCCTTCGGGGGCAGATCGTAAAGATCCTTGTCCATCGCCTGGCCCGGATCGGCCTTGTTCAGGATGCCGTCGAGGCCCGCCATCAGCATCGCGGCGAAGGCAAGGTAAGGATTGGCCGCCGGATCTGGGAAGCGCACTTCGACGCGCTTGGCCTTGGGGTCGGGAGAGTACATGGGGATACGACAGGAAGCCGAGCGATTGCGCGCCGAATAGGCGAGGAGGACCGGCGCCTCGTATCCAGGCACCAGCCGCTTGTAGGAATTCGTCGTCGGGTTGGTGAAGGCATTTAGCGTCCGGGCATGCTTGATGATCCCGCCAATGTAGTAAAGGCATTCCTGGCTTAAATCCGCATATTTATTGCCGGCGAATACCGGCTTACCGCCTTTCCAGATCGATTGATGGACATGCATTCCCGAACCGTTGTCGCCGAACACCGGCTTCGGCATGAAGGTCGCCGTCTTGCCGTAGCTTTGCGCCACCTGGTGGATGCAATATTTGTAGACTTGCAGGTGATCGGCCATCGTCGTCAGCGGCCCGAACTTCAGACCGAGCTCATGCTGCGCCGAACCCACCTCGTGGTGGTGCTTTTCCACCTTGGCACCCATCTGCGCCATGGCGGCGAGCATTTCGCCACGCATGTCCTGCGCCGAATCTTGCGGCGGCACGGGGAAATAGCCGCCCTTGGTGCGCATCCGGTGACCGAGATTGCCTCCCTCGTAAGGTGTGTCCGAATTCGACGGAAATTCGGCCGAATCGACGATAAAGCCGGTGTTACAGGGATCGGTACTGAAGCGGACGTCGTCGAAGACGAAGAACTCAGCCTCGGGACCGAAGTAGGCGGTATCGCCGATCCCCGTGGAAGCCACATAGGCTTCGGCCTTCTTGGCGATGCCGCGCGGATCGCGGTTATAAGGCGCGCGGGTCGTGGGTTCGAGAATGTCGCATATGATCGACAACGTGGGCGCCGCGAAAAAAGGATCCATCGCAGCTGATGCCGGATCCGGCATCAGGGTCATGTCGGATTCATTGATCGCCCTCCAGCCGGCGATCGAAGAACCGTCGAACCCCAAACCTTCGGAAAACGTATCCTCGTCGAAGATCGTCACGTCGAAAGTGACATGCTGCCACTTGCCGCGAGGATCGGTAAAGCGGAGATCGACATATTTTACGTCATGGTCCTTGATGTATTTAAGCACATCCTTGGCGGTCTTCATGTCTTACCCTCTCTTCTTGGAACAAGCGTATCTAGGAATTAAGCGGATTGGGCGGGGAGCGGGGAATTGGCTGGCACGATTTCGCGCCAATTCAGAGGATCAAATCGCGTCCGTTCCGGTTTCGCCGGTCCGGATGCGGATCGCGTTCTCCACCTCCGAGATAAATATTTTTCCGTCTCCAATCCGTCCCGTTTGCGCGGCTTTCCGGATCGCATCGGCGGCGAGAACGGCGGTGGCGCTGGAAACCACAACTTCGATTTTGACCTTGGGCAGGAAATCGACGATATATTCCGCCCCGCGATAGAGTTCGGTGTGGCCCTTTTGCCGGCCGAAGCCTTTCACTTCCGTGACGGTGATCCCGGAAACGCCCGCTTCGCGCAACGCCTCTTTCACTTCATCAAGCTTGAAAGGTTTGATGATTGCCTCGATTTTCTTCATTGGCATGTTTTTAGGACTTTTATGTCGCGTTGTCCCGGGAAACCCGGAAGGGACGCGCGTAAGCGGCGCCGTAACCGGCTCATAGCACCTGCCAAGCACAACTGCCAAGGAAAACTAACCGAGCGCCGCCTTGGGCATGCCGGAATGGCTGTCCCTCGGCGCGCCAAGCTATCCTAATAAGGGCGGCAATCCGCGATGAGCGGACGTGCCGGCCGGCGAGCCTGATAGGGAATTAGTAAGGCCTACCATCCTTATGAGTGAACCGCCACTTGCCGTCAGAGTCAAGCACGGCCTGGATATCGTCGTTGGGGTATTGGCCCTCGTCGCCGGGAGTGCGATCACCGATCTCCAGATAGACAACGTCCCGATCGGAACGGTTCACGAGATGGTGCGCAAGTCCGCCACACGGAAACCCCGCGCACATCCCTGGGCGAAGCTTCACGTCGGCAGTATCAGTGACAAGGGTAGGTTCGCCCTCCAAAATGTAGATGAATTCGTCTTGTCTGCTATGGCGATGCATAAGCGCCGACTCTCCTCCTGAGGCCAGTCTTGTAAAATTGACACCGAAATTCTTGAGTCCAAAGAGATCCCCAAGGGGCCGTTTGGCCCGCCGTGCCATGCGGCTGAAAAAGGGTTCGGGATAATTTGAGAGTTTGGTCCGCAGAGGAGCCGAACTGGCATCAATAGCGATGGTCGCCGGGGCTTCGTTCTTGGCCATATCCATGGCGCTCCTCTCCTAGCAAAGGCTTTAACTAAACAACGCCGAGCACAGGATAAGTGCCGCTTCGGGTCGCAAGCCGAAATTCAAAATGACCCACCACCCCGGATTTGCATGACGCCAAACAAGCCCACAACTGCCCACTTGGGCGAACAAAAAGAACCACCGCGTGTCGATGCCACGCGGTGGGTCCTATCGTGATCCTATTGAGAACGCTTATTCCACTGTTTCGAGAACGACCCGCCGCTCGCGGTTGCTATGCGGCTTTGCCGCCATTGCAACCAGTGTCGCACCGACGCCGGAGCCGAGAAGCTGGAGGGAGATTTCCTTGCCGTTGCCGAATTTGATTCCATCGCGATAGGCGCCGTGTTCGAGCCGCGCGAAGATGACGCGTTCCTCGTCGCTAACGCCGAGGCGCGTTTGGAGATCGCTCGATATTCCTTCGAGCTTGAGATGCGTATCGTATTGAACGCAGATTGCCGTCGTGCAATCGCCAGGCGAGGCGAGGCCAATGCTTCCCGAAGGAAAGCGGGTGGTCACATATTTCTCCGACTCGCGTGCAGGCCGGGAGGCGTACATTTCAAGCGAATAGTCACACATTTGGGTCACTCCTTATGTCTCGAGACGGTTGCATCCCTTCCGTGCGTAGCCCGCCCGCCGGTACGCTACTGAAGACCGGGCCGGCTTCGGAAATACGGGATGGGTAGCCCCCAAGAAGGGCGGGGGAAGCGTGGAAGCCTCTCAGGGCCAGACGGCTCGATCCTGGAGAAAAACGCTGGCGCGTGCCGCGTTGGACCGGGCCACATCCGGCGGCCGCCGGATGCTCCACTTAGGCATCGAACGCTCGAAAACGAATTAAAGTTTCAAGCCATTCGCGCGTTCCGGCATGCTAGCGCAACCTTATGCCGCGTCAAGTCTTTTTGCTGCGGCAAATTATTTTACTGTTGGCAGTCCGCGGCTTTGCCGGCTATTCGTTGCGAGGGGACGGAAGTTAACTTTTGTTTCGCGCCACCGGCAGATCGGGGCGCGCACCCCATTCCGCCCAGGAGCCATCGTAAAGCGCGACATCGCTCTTTCCCATGCTTGCCAGCGCAAGCAAAAGAATCGCGGCGGTCACGCCAGAGCCGCAGGTGGTGATCACCGGGCGTTCAAAATCCACCCCAGCCTGCGCCATGAGGGTCTTGACTTCGTCCTTCGGTTTGAGCTCGCCCGATTGGACCACATCGCGCCAAGGCAGATTGAGACTGCCAGGAATATGGCCCGAGCGCACTCCGGGACGCGGCTCGGCCGCCGTGCCGCTGAACCGCGCGGCCGCCCGCGCATCGAGAATCTGCGCCGAACCGGCTTCGCTGGCCCGCTTCACCTTTTCGGCATCGGCAACGGAGGCGCTATCGAAATCCACTGTGAAGGGCCGGGGCGAGCGCTGCACGAGTCCCTGTTCGAGCAGGCGTCCCTCGGCCCGCCATCGCGGCAAACCGCCCGCAAGGATTTTTACGTCCCGCACGCCGAAGACTCGCAAGGCCCACCAGACGCGGGCTCCCCCTTGCAAGTTGGAGGCGTCGTAGACGACGAAGCGCATATCCTCGCCAAGGCCGAGCTTTTCCATCGCCTCGGCAAAGTTTTCGGGGTGTGGCAGCATATGCGGCAAATTCGTCGTGTGATCGGCGATCGCATCGATGTCGAAGAAGACCGCGCCGGGGATATGCCCTTCGAGATATTCCGCCTTGGCATCGCGTTTTTCGTCGGGCAGGAAAAACGTGCCATCGATGACCGCGACATCGGGCGCATCCAGATTTTCCGCAAGCCACGCGGTCGAGACGAAGAAAGTGTCTTGCGGGGTTGTCGGCATGGCTTTGCCTCACACTTCACGCGGCGTTGCGCGGCAGCTGCGGCTTCCAGTTCCGCGCTTCACAAAATATAAACTGAATCATTTCAATTTTCCATACTCATGACCATTATCGTCGAGAGTGAGGGTGTCCCGCATTCCGCAATCAAGAATTCTATCCTGCGGCAGCAATCGGGATCTGGGCTCTCTCCATCTGCGTCGTCGTCTCGTTGCGTTCAAGCGGCCGGTTTACGAAAAGGGTCGAAACTTGCAGCCATCTCGCCGAGCGGTGCTAAGCATCATTGGCGAAAAGGGGGTGCCGGTTTTCGGGGAAACAATGATGCGGAAACAAACATCTTAGCGCTCCCTGTTGCCGTCGCGGGCATAAGACCGGGGCGGACGGCTGCCCGCCGAAGTACTGCGTCACGGCGGATCAAAAGAGCGTGAGCTTTTCGATCCGGGCTTTGACGCGGGCGGCAAACCGTCTAAAGCCAGTTCAGCTAAAGTTAATTTAGCGTGTCGCTTTATGGGAGGTTACTCATGCCGGTTCTGTCCGAAGTTCTGAAGGCCAACGAGACCTATGCCGCGAGTTTCGGCGCCAAATCGCAATTGGCAATGCCGCCGGCGCGGCGATTCGCCATCCTCACCTGCATGGACGCGCGTCTCGATCCGGCCAAATATGCCGGTCTTTCGGAAGGCGATGCGCATGTGATCCGCAACGCCGGCGGGCGTGCCAGCGACGATGCTATCCGCTCGCTGGTGATTTCTTATAAGCTGCTTGGCACGCGGGAATGGTTTGTCGTCCACCATTCCGATTGCGGCATGCTGACGTTCGACGACGAGATCATGAGCGGTCTCCTCGAACATAGCCTAGAAACCGCAACGGTCGACGAAAAGGGCTGGCACGATCATGGGCATGGCCCCGGCAGCGTGCACGGGCATTACGTGAAATGGCTGGCGTTCAAGGACGTTGCGGCAAGCGTGGTGGTGGACGTCAAATGTATCCGCTCGCACCCGCTGGTGCCCGGCCATATTCCGGTTTACGGCTATTACTACGATGTGAAGACCGGCCGTCTGGTCGAGGTGCCGGAAGCAACGGCCGCCGGCAAGGCCAAGGCCTGATTTATTACGGCTAATTTCGTTTAGCGGCCATTCAAACGAAGGCCGGCGCGATCGACGGCTTGCGTTCCATCCAGCCCGGAACCGGCAGATTTTTCGAGCGCAGGAATTCTGGGTTGAAGAGCTTCGATTGGTAGCGCTCACCGGAATCGGCGAGGATGGTCACAATCGTGTGGCCTTCGCCGAGATCCGCGGCGAGACGGATCGCGCCCGCGACATTGATGCCTGACGAACCGCCGAGCAGCAGGCCCTCGTGCTCGGCGAGATCGAACAGAATGGGCAAGGCTTCCTCATCGGAGATCTGGTAGGCGAGATCGACCGGCGCGTCCTTGAGATTGGCGGTGATCCGGCTTTGGCCAATTCCTTCGGTGATCGAAGAGCCGGAGGATTTCAGCTCGCCGCTTGTGTAATAGGAATAGAGGGCGGCCCCCAAGGGATCGGCAATCGCGATCTTGATATTGGGGTTTTTGGCCTTCAGCGCCATGCCGACGCCGGCAAGCGTTCCGCCAGTCCCGACGGAGCAAGTGAATCCATCGACCTTGCCTTCCGTTTGCGCCCAAATCTCGGGCCCGGTCGTCTCGAAGTGGCCCTGGCGATTGGCGATATTGTCGAACTGATTGGCCCAGATCGCGCCGGCCGGATATTCCCTGGCAAGCCGCAGGGCGAGGCGGCCGGAGACTTTCACGTAATTATTGGGATCGGAATAGGCAACCGCCGGAACCTCGATCAGTTCGGCGCCTTGCAGCCGGAGCAGGTCCTTTTTCTCCTGGCTCTGGGTGTCGGGAATGACGATCACGGTATTGTAGCCCAAGGCATTGGCGACGAGCGCGAGACCGATTCCGGTGTTGCCCGCCGTTCCCTCGACGATCAATCCGCCCGGCCGCAAGTTTTCGCGCGCGATTGCGTCATTGACGATGGCGAGCGCCGCGCGATCCTTCACCGATCCGCCGGGGTTCATGAACTCCGCCTTGCCCAAAATGGTGCAGCCGGTCAGTTCCGACGCATGGCGCAGTTTGATGAGAGGGGTTGCCCCGATCGCTTCGATTACGTTTTCTGGAAAGCTCATTTGGGTGAAGGGCCCGTGCCGGTGCTTTTAAAAGTATAGGGCCCGCCAGCGCATTCTGTCGAGCGCCTGGGCCGACTCTGGTGCGCATGGCGGAAGTGGGGCATATTAAGGCGATGGCCGGGCGGCTCGGCGCGAAGGTCGCGGCGCCGGTCTCCAAGAAGACCGGGCTGGTCGTGGCCGCGCCTGGCGCTGGCGCAAAACTGGCGAAGGCGGCCCAACCCGGCATCGAGACGATCAGCGAGGCGGAATGGCTGAAGCTGAGCGTGCCGTGCGTCAACGCCAAGGATAGCTTTGGAGAACTGAACTGAGAAAATTCGTGCCACCCTTTAACCCAGCGAGCGAGCTTCTCATTATCGTTGTCGCCGGTTCAGGGCCTCCACTTCTTTTTCTAGTCGAGGCAATCAGCGGGCGGTACGATTGGTTACTCATTTCAGGTGGGCTATATTTAGCCCATGGTCTTCCAGAAAGACTTGAATATTTCAACAAGACCTGGAGAGACGAATTAGGAAATACTGGGCGCCTTCCTGCGGTGTGTTGATTACGTTTGCAATATTTGGTTCATTCCTCTACAGTTTTTCAATGCTAGAATTATCCGATAGATTATCTCTGCTATTTATAGAGATGGTTGGTGGATACATCGTTGGATGTTACCTTGGGCGCATGGCTTGCTACGGAATGCTCGGGCCATTCATTGGCCAAACCGATAGCAAGCTGCGGGTTATACCCGGCCATCCCGACGCTGCGGCTGGGATGAAGCCCGTCGGAGATTTTTACCTTTTGGGCATCTCGAAAAATACCCCTTCCGCGCGGCCAGCAAATCAGATTCAAAGAATCTCTTTGAATTTGACCAATGGGAGCGGTGCGATGGGGCAAT
>QHBR01000314.1 GCA_003244015.1 Hyphomicrobiales bacterium
CGGGGGCCGTCCACCCCATCAAGAATTTTGAATGAAAATTAGCCCCTTGATATCAAAAGCATATTTTGTTGTATAAGTCTGATGCGAAATTGGAAGCGGTGTCGGGGCAGAGTACCATTCACTTCAGCTTAAGTTTGATTTCCCAGCGGTGCTCAGTTTCATCACTCGCGGTCCAGAGACTCCCAACGTCAGGCCGGGACAGTTGCGAATCGTTTTTATGGGAACCCCGGAATTCGCGGTGCCCGTGCTCGCCGGAATCATCAATGAGGGTCACATTGCGACGGCGGTCTATACAAGCGCGCCGCAACCCGGCGGACCGCGCGGCCTCGAACCCATGCCATCGTCCGTTCATGTGGCGGCGCGGCGGTTTGGCATCGAGGTCGTTACGCCGAAAATGCTGCGCTCAGGAGAAGCTGCCGCCACGCTGCGCGGTTTCAAACCCGATGTGGTGGTCGCCGCCGCCTACGGCTTGATCCTGCCGAGAGTCATTCTGGATGTCCCGCCGCGAGGCTGCCTCAACCTGCACGCTTCGCTGCTGCCGCGATGGCGCGGCGCGGCGCCGATTGAGCGTGCCATCATGGCGGGCGACCTTGAGACCGGCGTCATGGTGATGCGCATGGAGGAAGGTCTCGATACCGGCCCGGTCGCGCTCGCCGAGCGCATCGCGATTGGCCCCGATGCAAATGCCGGTGAAATCCATAGCAAGCTGGCTTTGATCGGCGCCGGTCTGATGAACCGCGTCTTGGCGATGCTGGAGCACGGCGGGCTTGCCTTTACCCCGCAGGCGGAGGCCGGCGTCACCTACGCGCATAAAATCGACAAAGCGGAAGCGCGGATCGATTGGAGAAAACCGGCATCGGAAATACACAATCTCATTCGTGGTCTGGCGCCGTTTCCCGGCGCCTTTTTCGAGGCCGGTCTTGGCAAGCGATTGGAGCGTGTGAAAGTTTTTCGCACGCGGATCGCAGAAGGAGCCGGGATGCCCGGCCGCGCTCTCGACGATTGCTTGACAATCGCCTGCGGCGACGGGGCGCTGCGCGTTCTTGAGGTACAACGTTCGGGCAAGGCGCCGATGCCGGCCGGGGATTTTTTGCGCGGCGCGCGAATAAGCAAGGGAATGTTGCTCGCCTAGATGACCGATGCCGCGCTTTAAACTTACCTTGGAATATGACGGCGCGCCCTTCGTCGGCTGGCAGCGGCAGATCAATGGGCTTTCCGTGCAGGAAGTAATCGAGACCGCGCTTAGCGCTCTCTGTGGCGAAAGAGTCGTGATACGCGGCGCCGGACGCACGGATACCGGCGTCCATGCCATGGGCCAGGTCGCGCATGCCGATCTCGGCAAGGATTGGCGGAGCGATGTTTTGCGCGATGGCCTGAACGCGCACATACGGCCGCACCCGCTCGCCATTTTGGCCGCCGAACGGGTGCCTGAAACTTTTGACGCACGATTCTCGGCCATCCGCCGCCATTATCTCTACAGGATCGTCAATCGCCGCGCGCCCTTGACGGTGGGGCGAGGCCATGCCTGGCTCGTCAAGCGAAAGCTCGATGCCGGCGCCATGCAAGCGGCGGCGCGGCATCTCGTCGGGTGCCATGATTTTTCGACTTTTCGCGCTTCTGAGTGCCAAGCGGACAGCCCGGTGCGCACGCTGGAACGGCTCGATGTCATGCGGGTCGGCGAAGAAATTCAGATCAGCGCAAGCGCGCGATCGTTTCTGCATACCCAGGTGCGCGCGATCGCCGGCTCGCTCGAACATGTCGGCTCCGGCAAATGGAGCGCCGCCGATCTCCTGGCCGCGCTCGACGCGCGCGACCGCCGCCGCTGCGGCACGGTCGCCCCGCCCGAGGGGCTTTATCTCATGGGGGTGGACTACGATCCCTTGCTGGGCGAAAGCCCCACGGAATGAAGCGGCAGCCAACTCGCGCGCCGCCAAAAACGACGCGTTTTGTGTGTTCGCTCCGAAAATCACCCAACAGGGGCAACAATCTCACGCCACTCCCGGCTCGGCGATAACCCCGCCTTCCAGCGGCTTTTCGACCCCCGTGGTCAGCGGAAACGTAATCGGCAGATTCTTCTCCCGCCGCGCCGCGAGATAGGCGAAGGCCTGGGCTTCCATGGCGTCGCTCGACCAGCCGAAGGTTTCCGCCAAAACGACCGGGCAAGGCAGCCGGTCCGCCAATTCTCGCATCAAGGTTTTGTTGCGCGTGCCGCCGCCGCAAACAATCGCCAACGAGGGGCGCGATGGCAACAGCGGCAGCACGCCCGCGATGCTGGCCGCGGTGAAGGCGGTGAGCGTCGCCGCCGCGTCTTCGGTCGCGAGACTCTCGACGGCACTGCCCAAAAAATCGTTCCGGTCGAGCGATTTCGGCGGCGGGACCGCGAAATAAGGATGCACGAGAAGTGCGCGCAAAACCGCCGCATCGGCCTTGCCTCTGGAAGCGGTCGCGCCGTCCCGGTCGAAGGCGGCGCCAAGGCGCTTCAACATCAAATCGTCGAGCAACGCATTGCCAGGACCTGTGTCGCAGGCAATTGGCTCCTCGCCCGGCGCGATAAAACTTAAATTGGCGACGCCGCCGATATTTATGATCGCGACCGGCTCCAAAAGACCCGCAGCGGCGGCAAGCGCGCGATGAAACACCGGCGCGAGCGGCGCCCCCTGCCCGCCATGCGCCACATCGGCGGCGCGAAAATCATGGACCACTTTGATCCCTAATCTTGCGGCGAGTCCGGCACCGTCGCCGATCTGCACGGTCAGGCGGCGCTCCGGCCGGTGCAAAACGGTCTGGCCGTGAAAGCCGATGAGATCGACCGTGGCGCGGTCGATGGAGTCCGTCGCGAGAAACGCTTCGACCGCTTCGACATGACGGCTGGTGATCATGGCGTCGGCCAGCGGCAAGCAGCCCGGCCGCGCGCGGCGATCGTCGAGCGATGCCGCCTCCGCGATCGCGCCGCGCAGCAACGCCCGGTCCGCCTCGGCATAGGGAAAAAATCCGGTGCGGCCAAACGTGACGATCTCTTGCCCGTCGGTCTCGATGATCGCGACATCGACGCCATCCATCGAGGTGCCGCTCATCAGCCCTATCGCGCGGAGCGTTTGAATTGGTTCTCTCCCCTCCTAGCCATCGGAAATGGCTCTTTCCGACCTATTTGCAAATCGGCGAGACTCTCGCCGAGGGCGCTGACAGCCTCGCCCTTGGCATCGACATGCTCGGCGGCAGCGAGGTTTTGAACGATGAACGAAGAGGCGACGAGCTTCCAGATTCGCTGCACCATATAGATCCGCCAGACGACTCCAAGCGCAAGGAAAGTTGCGAAGTAGGCAATCGCGATTGGAATAGCGGCACCGATTGTCGGCAACTTATGCCCGGTTACGATCTTGACGGTATCGATTCCCAATGCCGTCAACACACCATAAGCGGCGATATCGATGAGAGCCCCGCATGCGATGGAAACAGCAGCACTCATCCCGATCAACTTCCAGATATTACCGATCAGGGCGCCAGGCCGGAGATCCGAGTCGAAGCGCACGCCGTCTGGGGCGTGGCCGAAGCGAAGGCCTTGGACCCACCGTTTCCATTCGATCGCCTTGAAAGTCGCGTAGATGAAGGGACGGATGAGAAACGAAACAACAACGAGTAGCGATAGGTCCGCTCCGAGCACCGCAACGCCGCCTCCGAGCGGCGCCGGCGGAGCATGCGTCTTCGTTGATGCCGCCAAAAAGACAGCAAGTCCACTAATGGCAATATAGCCAGCGATCGGCACCAGCGCCACCAGCCACAGCCACCAGCTGCGCTTGAAGAAATCCCAGCCTTTGCCTTCGAACCGGCTGGCAAGTTGCCATAAAACGTATGGCCCATCTTGTAGCGCTCCAGCGCGGCGGCGCGCCAGGGATAGGCAAGGCCCAAGGTCAGGATGGTGAGAAATGTCCAGCCGAACGCGCGCGCCGCGTAAACCAGCCCAGAGCCAGTCATCCAAAAACGCACGCCGCGCCAGACGGTGCGGGTGAGGCGATAGCGCCGCGCCCGATAGATGGCGAATGGCTCGAACTGCTTTAACTAACTGGAGGGCATCTCGAAAAATAC
>QHBR01000421.1 GCA_003244015.1 Hyphomicrobiales bacterium
GGGGTATTTTTCGAGATGCCCACGATAAAGACCGCAGGCGGCAGCAAGTGCGAATTTTTAAACCGCGCCGTAGGTATCGCCTTCTATGAAATCTCGCAGTCGTGAGCGGGCGCACCGGCAGGGCATCTTTGCCGAACGGCTCGCGGTCGTGATCTTGCGCCTCAAGGGCTATCATATTCTGGCCTGCCGCTACCGGGTCCGTGACGGCGAGATCGATATCGTGGCACGCCGTGGCGACACGGTCGCGTTTGTCGAAGTGAAGGTACGGCCAACTCTCGACGAGGCCAGGACCGCGATCGACTTCGTCAAACGCCGGCGCATCTCCCGCGCGGCGAAAACCTGGCTCGCTTCGAACCCTTGGGCGGCGCCGTTGACGTGGCGCGGCGACGCCGTCTACATCGCGCCCTGGCGCTGGCCGAGTCACGAGATCGCGGCATTCGGGTTGGATCTGGGATAAGCCCGCCCGCGCCTGCCTCGCATTGCCCGAATGCCGGCTTTCATGAGCCCAGCGGCGATGTCGCGGCCAAACGGACAGGCCTGCTTCCGCGTTCAGAAATTTACACTGAAACAAGAGGCTACAACGCCAATAAGGATTCCATTCGCGGCCAAATCGCGGTATCTTCGTGAAATTCTGCTTGATCGGATAGGTTTCCATAGAACCAGGTAACGGCGCCGGCTAATGGGCACGTTTCATGAAACCGGCATTGCCGAGGCAAGCACGCCGGTCGCGCCGGTTGCATCCAAGAATATGATTGCAGCCGATCTTATCGCGGTGCTGGCCGCCGTGACCTCGAGCGATCCGCGCGTCTTGACCATCCAGGATCGATCCGCGCTACCATCCGGTCCGTTCGAACTCGCCCATCGTTCGCTGCAGGCGGGGCTGCGCGCCTGGGTCGAGAGGCAAACCGGGCTGCCGCCCGGCTATGTCGAGCAGCTCTATACTTTCGCCGACCGGGATCGTGGCGGCGCCGGACAATACGTCATATCGATCAGCTATCTCGGCCTCACGCGCGAGCAGCCCGCCTCGGGCGAGCATGAGGCGAGTTGGCGCAGTTGGTATTATTACTTCCCGTGGGAAGACCATCGCGCCGGCACCCCCTCGATGATCGAAACCGTGCTTTTACCTAAGCTTGAGGCCTGGGCCAGCGCGCCCCAACATCCGGGCTTACGGCCAGACCGGCGCCAGCGCGTTGCGATCACCTTCGGCCGCGGCGGCCGCGCCTGGAACGAGGAGCTTGTCCTGCAGCGCTACGAATTGCTCTATGAGGCGGGTCTCATCCAGGAAGCGGTACGCGGAAGTTCGCCGGGAACCATGCGCCAGGGCGTCGTGCCAGGCGCGTTGCCGGGCACGGGCCAGCCCATGATTCTCGATCATCGCCGCATTCTCGCCACAGGTATAGCTAGGCTGAGGGCTAAAATTAAATATCGACCGGTGGTGTTCGAATTGATGCCGGAGACATTTACGCTCCTGCAATTGCAGCGCTGTGTCGAGGCCCTGGCGGGGAGGCTCATGCACAAGCAGAATTTCCGCCGCCTGATCGAACAGCAGGAACTCGTGGAGGAAACGGGGGAAACCACCCCAGATACAGGCGGGCGGCCGGCGAAACTGTTCCGGTTCCGCCGCGAGGTCTTTGCTCAACGAGCTATTGCCGGAACCAAACTGCCAATTTCGAGGGCTTGACAAACCTTATACTCAATACCAGTATATGGTCCGATAATACTCGTTTGGAGTATATGACGATGATGATGGCGGCGCCGTATCTGGAAACTGTCCGCGCGAAAAATCCCTACGCGGAGAACCTCTATGCAAGGGTTCGCCATGCGATCCCGGCAATCGAGTGGCCGGTCCATGCGCAAGACATCGACGCCATCATGACACTAAAGCGGACCAGGAACGCGGTGGTGCTTGCGCACAATTATCAGACGCCCGAGATTTTTCACTGCGTTGCCGATTTTGTGGGAGACAGTCTCGCTCTCGCGCGGGAAGCGATGACGGCCGACGCGGACGTCATTGTTTTGGCTGGCGTTCATTTCATGGCCGAGACCGCGAAATTGCTCAATCCGGAAAAAACCGTTCTCATCCCGGACCTTGGCGCCGGCTGTTCGCTTGCCGAGTCGATCCGGCCCGAGGATGTGCGGCTATTGCGGCAAACCTATCCAGGAGTTCCCATCGTCACCTATGTGAACACCTCGGCGGCCGTGAAGGCCTTGTCGGACATTTGCTGCACGTCTGGCAACGCGCGGGCGGTGATCGAATCACTCGGCGTCGAGCGGATCATCATGCTGCCCGACGAATTCCTAGCCCGCAACGTCGCGACCGAGACAAATGTGAAAGTCGTCGCCTGGTCGGGCCATTGCGAGGTGCACGAGCGTTTCAGCGCCGCGGAAGTGCGGCAATTGCGCGAGGATTATCCCGGCGTGATCGTTTTGGCGCATCCGGAATGCCCGCCGGACGTTGTGGCGGAAGCCGATTTTTCCGGTTCGACGGCCGCCATGTCGTCCTATGTGAGCAAGAACCGTCCCGCCCGCGTCGTGCTTTTGACCGAATGCTCGATGAGCGACAATGTCGCGATCCAATATCCCGAGCTCGAATTCATCCGGCCGTGCAATCTCTGCCCGCACATGAAAAAGATCACGCTTCGCAATATCAGGCGTGCGCTGGAGACGATGCAACACGACGTGCACATCCGTCCTGAGATCGCTGTTTCCGCGCGCCGAGCCGTCGAACGCATGCTGGCGGTGAAGTGATGGATGTTATCGGCACTTCAGGGGCATGCATCATTGTTGGCGGCGGGCTTGCGGGCCTGACCGCGGCTCTCGCCTTGGCGCCCAGGCCGGTAATCCTCCTCACCAAGGCACCGCTTGGAATTGAATCATCGAGCGTCCTCGCGCAAGGCGGGATCGCCGCGAGCCTTGGGCCGGACGACGATTTTTCGCTGCATCTCGCCGATACGCTCAAGGCCGGCGACGGCCTTTGCGACGAGTCTGCCGCGCGCGCGATCCTCAAAGCGGCGCCGGCCGCGATCGACGAATTGATCCGGCGCGGCGTGCCATTCGATCGCAACGGCGAGGGCAAACTTACTCTTGGCCTCGAAGCCGCGCATTCGCGCCGGCGGATCGTTCATGCCGGCGGCGATTCCAGCGGACGCGAAATCATGCGGCCCTTGACCCGTCGCGCGCGAGAAACGCCTTCGATCACCGTGATCGAGGGAGCCACCGCCCGGCGGCTGCTCGTCGAAGATAACACCGTGACAGGAGTTGTCGCCGAAAGCACCCGCGGACCGGTGGTTTTCGCAACCGAGCGCGCCGTCATCGCGACTGGCGGCATTGGCGGCCTGTTCCAATATGGCACCAATCCGGCTGGATCGTGGGGCGAGGGCATGGCGCTCGCGGCGACGGCGGGCGCGGCCATGGCCGATCTCGAATTTATCCAGTTTCATCCGACCGCGCTCGATAGCGTTTCGTTTCCGCTTAAGCTCATCAGCGAGACCGTGCGCGGCGAAGGCGCGATCCTAATCGACGAGACTGGCCATCGCTTCATGGTCGGCGTGCCCGGCGCCGAGCTTGCACCGCGCGATGTTGTCGCGCGCGCGGTGTGGCGGCACATGGCGGCGGGCCACCGGGTTTTTCTTGACGCGCGGGACGTGCCGGACCTCGATTTTCCGCGCCGTTTTCCGGCGATCACCGGCTTTTGTCACGCGGCCGGAATCGATCCCGTCACCCAGCCGATTCCAATCCGCCCGGCGGCGCATTATCACATGGGGGGCATCGCGGTCGATCTTGCCGGGCGTACATCGGTCGAGGGTCTCTGGGCTTGCGGCGAAGCCGCGTGCACGGGTCTCCACGGCGCCAATCGGCTTGCCAGCAATTCGCTGCTCGAAGCGGCCGTCTGCGGCCGTCTTGTCGCCGAGAGCATCAAGGGGACCATGCCTCGTCGCCGGGGTAATCCTCGTGCCGATGCGCGGGCGCTGGTTTCCGCCAATCCTTCGGCGGTGCGTAAAATTATCTCGCGGGCGGCGGGCGTTCTACGCGACGGCGATGACTTGGCGGCGACGGCGGCGGAACTGTTGCCCTTCGCGTTGGCAGAGGGGGAAGCGAGCGATCCGGCCCTCGTCGGTCTGATGATCGTGATCGCGGCCTTGCGCCGGCGGGAAAGCCGGGGTGCCCATGCGCGAACCGATTTTCCATGCCGCGCTGCGCATGCGCGAAGTAGCACGCTGCGCCTCAACGAGGCGCTTGCCGCCGCGCGGGAAATTGTCCCCGAAACCGTCGCCTGAAACGAAAGTCGCGCGATGACGCCCGTGCCCCTCGCGCGGATTATGGTCGAGCCTTTGGTTCGCGCCGCGCTTCTCGAAGATCTTGGCCGTGCGGGCGATCTCACCACGGACGCGATCGTTCCAGCTGGGCTCGCTGCGCGAGCCGCGCTGGTTGCACGTGAAAGGGGTATCGTCGCCGGGCTAGATTTGGCAAAACTCGCATTCGAGCTCATTGATCCCAATATTGCGATGCAGGTTGAATGCGAGGACGGCGCAATGGCCGCGCCCGGCGGTGTCATCGCCAGGGTGAGCGGGCCAGCGCGCGGAATTTTGACCGCCGAGCGAACCGCCCTCAATTTTCTTGGGCATCTCAGCGGAATAGCGAGCGCGACGGCTTCCATCGTCGCGGCGGTGCGCGGCACAAAGGCCAAGATCGTCTGCACCCGCAAGACGACTCCTGGACTTCGCGCGGTCGAAAAATACGCGGTGCGCGCGGGCGGCGGCGCGAGTCACCGCTTCGGCCTCGACGACGCCATTCTCATCAAGGACAATCATATCGCCATCGCGGGGGGGATCGCGCAGGCGTTGCGGCGCGCCCGCGCGGCTGCCGGTCATCTCGTCAAGATCGAAGTCGAAGTCGATAATCTGGACCAGCTCAAAGAGGCGCTCGGCGAAGGCGGCGATGCCGTGCTTCTCGACAATATGAGCTTCGATAGGCTCGCCAAGGCGGTCGCAATAGTCGATGGCCGCGCGATGACCGAAGCCTCCGGCCGAGTGACGCCAGAGTCGGCGCCGGCGCTCGCCGCGACCGGCGTCGATTTGATCTCGATCGGCTGGCTGACCCACAGCGCGGCGGTGCTCGACATCGGGCTCGATTTCGACGCATAGAGCGTGATCCGCGAATGCCGGACCAGATGTCGCGGATTAGGCTGGAACCTGGTCAGTTGCCGGTTCGCGGATTTTGCGGGTCTCCGCTCGGATAGCCCCGTTCGTCCGATCCGCCGTAGAAAGTACTGGGAGCCTCCATCCGGTAAATGGAGCGGCCCTCCTGGAGGCGATTGCCTGGGTCGCCGGCCACCGCACCCGGCAGCACATAGCGGGTACCGGGTGGACTGGGAGGTGGCATCGCCTGGGCAACCGCCATTGCAGCCGTGCCAAAGGTGAATGCAAAAAATAACGAGGCGGTTGCATGAAGCTTGAGCATCGTAACTCTCCATAAAGGACGAGCGCCGTTACCGGCGGCCGTTTTTTTTTCTGGGATAACTTGGTTCCCGGATAACAATGTTCAAGACCGTTCGATATCGCCAAAAAGTCCGGCGGGAGCTTCGATCTTTGGTAAACACCCCATAAATGCTATCGGCCAAGGCGCTTCTCACCACGCGCGGCAAAACGCCGGGCAATAAGATGGTCGAGGGAGAAAATTCCCGGCCCGCGCGCGATGACGACGAGAAAGCAGGTCGCCCAGACGCCGTGGGTCGGCCAGGCATCGGGATAGACGAAAATTTCGATGACCGCGGTCATGCCGAAAAGGGCCAGCGCGGACAGGCGGCTGGCGAGCCCCATAACTAGCAGGAGGGGAAAAAAATGCTCGCTGAAGGCAGCGATGTTCGCCGCCAGCGCGGGATCGATCCACGGAAGCTTATATTCATCTTGGAACAGCGCAATCGCGTTGTCCGTCACATGAAACCCTTCGACCTTTGTCTCGCCCGACATCCAGAACACGGCGGCCGGAAAAATCCGCGCCGCAAGCGAAATCAGGGATTGCGGAATTTTGTCCAGGATTGTGGCGGCAGCGAGCATCGCGCCTGACAGTCCCGATGGCTTGCTTGCACGGGGTGCTGGAACGCGGGTCATGGCAGAGGCACCTTAAAGGGTTCGTTTGTGATTTCGATCGCAAGACTCGCAAAAAGCGCCGCGAGATTGGCCACAAGATCGAAACCGGGGTTTTCCGCGAACGCGGCTTGCGCGGCTGACCCGAGCGCTGTTCCAGTGCCAAGACCTTGCAAAAAAGTCTTGGCGCCAGGCGGCAGGCGGCGAACCGCGACATCGAAGCCGGGGCGCGAAACAAGCGCATCCTCGCCACGCCAATCGGTTATGGGCGCAAGGTCGATTTCGCCGGAGTTCATCGCCCAGATCGTGACGATTGGATAGTCCGACGCGACGATTTCAACCGAGGGATGCAAAATGAACCCCATGCCCGCCAGGGCGTCCGGGAGGCCGCCGGAGAGCGCGGCGGGCGTCAGAGTTTTTGCGTCGGCGGCGTGGCAGGCGCGCGTGCGGGCCGCTTCAAGCCTTGCGACGTCGGCGAGATAGGGTACTTCCCGCGCCGGTTCGAAGTCCGCTAAGAAAGCGGGAAACTCGTCGCCATAAAACATCATCAGGGGCGAGCCCGGCGGCTGCGTGGCAGCGAACAATTTCGCGGCACCTTTGAAGAAATCCTCGCCGGCGATTTTGCGCGTCGCCGGAAAGCGCGCTTCCAACGCACTAACGAGGCCCACCATGACATTGTTGCGGTAGATTGCGAAACGCTGTTGCGGCGTATCCGAATTATACGAGGTCACGCCGTGAGGGACGGCCCAATCCGGGCTGCGCACCGCGCGGGCGAAATCGCTTTCCCAGGTTTGCATGGGGATGAGTCAAGCCCTTTAAGCTGCGGCCTGTGCGGCACGGACAAGCCGCGCGCGATCGAGGCGCACTTGTGCCGCAAGTGCCTCGGCGCGCAGCACCGGCCAATCCGGCAAATCATTGTCCCATTCGATCAGCGTCGGAAGCGGCCCGGCGCGGGCGATCACGCTGTCGAACAAGGCGAAGACATCCTCGACGACGGGCGATCCATGCGCATCGATGCACAGCGGCGATCCTTGGCCGTCCGTGGTTTCGAAATGACCGGCAAGATGAATCTCGCCGACGAGGTCGAGAGGAAAAGCTTCGAGATAGGCGCTCGCGCTAGTTGCGTGGTTGCGCGCCGAAACGAAAACGTTATTGACGTCTAGCAGAAGTCCGCAGCCGGTCGCGCGCGCGATCGCCGCTAGAAACTCCGTCTCCGGGATCGTGCTCTGTTTGAAGCGCAGATAGGTCGCGGGGTTTTCGAGGAGCAGGCGGCGCCGGAGTGCGGTCTGCGCTTCGTCGATATGGTCGATCACTGAAATCAAATTTTGCTCTGTATAGGGTAACGGAAGGAGATCGTTGAAAAAAATTCCGGCGTGCGAGGACCACGCCAGATGCTCCGAAAAACACTCCGGCTGATAGCGGTCGCAAAGCTCTTTCAGCCTAGCAAGATGCGCCCGATCGAGCGGCTCCCTTGAACCGATGTTGAGCCCGACGCCATGCACGGACAGCGCGTAATGTTCCCGCAGAAATCTCAACTGCGCATGGGGGGTGCCCCCCCCGCCCATATAATTTTCGGCATGTACTTCGAAAAAGCCGAGCGGTTGCGGCGCGGTGGAAATGGCGGCAAAATGCTCGGGCTTGAAGCTCGCGCCGGCGCTCAGGGGAAGCGGCGAAACGCGCATGGATTTTTCTCCTTAACCCGCCTTCGAGAGCTTGTCTCGGCGACGCAAAAAGGGGCGCGCGGATGCCGCGTGCCCCTGTCGCGCATCAAGACTTGCTGGGTTTTAGCGAACCCATGCCGTTCGGAGTCTTCATGGTTTCGCACGTTCCCTTCGGAACATATTTCCAAGCGGTGCCGTCGTAATCGACCTTCGACGTTCCGGCGCAGGTGGTGCCCGCTCCCGCCGCGCAATCATTTTGTCCCTTCATCGCGACCCCATAGCACTTTTCCTTCCCTGCCTTCGGACCGCCCATATCCTCGGCGGAAACAGGCACCGCAAGCAGCGCGAACGCGGCGGCGAGCGTTGCGGCGGTGATCTCGGTTTTTGTGATCATGATTGGTTCCTTTCTTAAGCGAAAGCCGGTTACAGACGCGGGAAATCAGAAGTCCTCCCTCCCGGCCCGTAGGAACGGCGCAACGTTTCTACATCCTTTTCTACGCGGGAGCGAGCGGGGGCGTTACGCTGCGCGGCGGATATTTTCCATAACAAAAACGTGATAACGAGGCCGCACGGAAGATGTAACGACGGGCCGGCGGTGGCCGAATTGAAGTTGATGGGATCGTTTTGCGCGGCGATAGACGAGAAAAGGAGTGGGCCCTGCTGATGCGTGCCGGCAACGCCGGCGACGCGGATTCCTACCGGCGTCTACTGCTGCACTTGACGCCGGTGCTTCGCGCGGGCGCGCGCCGGGGCCTCGCCGGGGCAGGAATGGCCGATACCGACGCCGAGGATGTTGTGCAGGAGACGCTGCTTGCCATTCATCTCAAGCGGCAAAGCTGGGACGAGGATGCGCCGATTGGCCCGTGGCTGCGGGCCATCGCGCGCCATAAAATGATAGATACGCTGCGCCGGCGCGGCCGCCGGATCGACCTTCCTCTCGACGATTTTTCCGAAGTCGTAGCGGGCGGCGAGAGCGAACCAAGCATGCTCGTCGCCGACGTCGATCGTCATCTCGAATGCCTGCCAGGCGGACAACGCAATGTCGTGCGGGCCATTGCCGTCGACGGCGCCTCGATCGACGAGACAGCGGCGCGTCTTTCGATGACCAATGGAGCCGTCCGGGTGGCCCTGCATCGCGGGCTCAGGGCGCTTGCTTCGAAATTCAATGGAGAGGGGACGTGAATACCGGCGATCTCATCCGCGCCCTTGCCGCCGACAGCGAGGTCCACCCAATGCCGCCGGGCAGGGCCTTGGCGCTTGCCTTGATTCCGGGCGTCGCGATTGCGTTGGGCCTCCATTTCGCGCTCCTCGGGCTTCGGCCGCATCTTTTGACCTTGCTCGGCGAACCCCGGCTTCTGTTCAAGCTTTGCCTTACCGTCTTGCTTGTCGCGCTCTCCGGCCAGTTGGTCTTGCGTCTTGTGAAGCCCGGCGCCGGTGTGCACGGCGCCGCCCTCATGCTGGCGATCGTGCCGGCCTTGCTGGCGGCCGCCAATTTGGCAGAGCTGAGCGCTGTCCCGGCCGGCCTTTGGGGACAAAGACTTATCGGCTCCAACGCCAAGTTCTGCTTGGAAAGCATCCCGTTTCTTGCCGCAGCCCCGCTCGTTGCCGCCTTGTTGGCATTACGTCAAGGCGCGCCGGAGCATCCCGCCCTTGCTGGAGCGGCGGCCGGCCTCTTCGCCGGGGCGATCGGCGCGGCATGCTACGCCACGCATTGCCCGGACGATTCGCCGCTTTTCGTGGCGGCTTGGTACTCGTTGGCAATCGGCTTCGTAGCCGCCATCGGCGCCGTGGCGGGGCGGCGGCTTCTGCGCTGGTGAGCAGGGTTCGCCAAGCGGCTCAAACCTAGCGTTCGCTGGTGTTTGCGGGCGGGTTCTGCCGCAAATCCTTGCGCAGGATCTTGCCGACGTTCGATTTCGGCAAATCATCGCGGAACTCAACAAATTTTGGGACCTTATAATTGGCGAGTTCGCGCCTGCAGAAATCGCGCACCGTCCCGGCATCGAGGGCCGGATCGCCGCGTACGATAAACGCCTTGACAACTTCCCCGCGGGCCGCGTCGGGGACGCCGATCACGGCGCACTCCTTTACGCCCGCAAGCCCGGCGAGCACCGCTTCCACCTCATTGGGAAAGACCTTAAAGCCGGAGACGACAATCATGTCCTTGCGCCGGTCCACAATGGTGAAATAGCCTTCGGCATCCATTTTTCCGATGTCGCCGGTGTAGAGCCAGCCATCGCGCAAGACATTTCTGGTTTCGCCGGGTTGCCGCCAGTAGCCGGGCATGATCTGCGGCCCGCGCGCGACAATTTCGCCGGGTTGGCCGATCGCGACCTCGTTTCCGTGGTCGTCGACGCACTTCATCTCGGTCGAGGGAAGCGGCACGCCGATCGAGCCAAGCTTCTCGCGTCCAGCGGGATGAAGGGTGAGGACAGGCGAGGACTCGGTCAGGCCGTAGCCTTCGCGCACCTCGGTTCCAGTGATCTTCCGCCAGCGCTGGGCCACTGCCTCCTGCAAGGCCATGCCGCCGGCAACCGATACACGCAGGCTCTTCGGCGGATTCGCGCAAAACCATGGTTCGTTCAACAGACCATTGAATAAAGTGTTGACCCCCGTGATGAAGGTTACGGCCTCGTTCTCGAAGGCCTTGCGGAGATTGGTTAGGGGCCTTGGGCCGGGAATCAAAATATTGCGCGCGCCAAGTACGAAAAAACCCAGCAAGTTCACGGTGAAAGCGAAGATATGGTAGAGCGGCAGCGCGGTCAGAATGTGATCGCTTTCCCGCATGTCGTCGCCGCTAAAGCCGACGAATTGCGCCACGTTCATGATCAGATTGCGGTGCGTCAGCATGGCGCCCTTGCTCACGCCCGTCGTGCCGCCCGTATATTGCAGACATGCGACGGCGGAGGGTTCCATCTCACTCGTGTATCCCTTGACATTGGCCCCCGCGCGAATGCTGGCCGCGCCCAACGCAAGCGCTTTCGACAGGCTCGCGTGTCTGAAGCGCGGACGCGGAATCTGCTTCCTGACGTATTTTTGCGCGAATCCGATGAGCCGCCGGGACGGCATCGGAAACAGGCTTGCGGCTTGGGTCAAAATCACATCCGGCACCGGAACCTGTTCCATAGCCGCCGCAAGCCTGCCCGCGAACATGTCGATCGCAACGATCGCGGACGGTTCCGCGTCCGCGAAAACATGCGCCATTTCATGCGCTGTATAGAGCGGATTGACATTGACGAGCACGCATCCAGCTTTGAAAATGCCGAATGCGGCGACCGGATAGGCGAGCCCGTTTGGAATTTGGATCGCGACCCTAGCTCCCGGCTCGAGGCGCAGCGTTTCGCGCAAATAGGCAGCGAAGGCGTCCGAATAGCGATCGACTTCCGCAAAGGTCAGGCTTGCCGCCATACCGTTCGGCATGACGGTGGTAAAGGCCCGGGCTGCCGGCCTGCGCGCCGCCAAGTCCGGCGCTATCTCGCCAAGCAAACCGTAGGGCGGCGTCTCGATCCGCGCTGGCACGCCGGCCGGGTAGGCGGCGAGCCACGGGAAGGTTACGTTATCCGTCGCGCGGGCGTTCGGCACTTCGTCGTCCATCGGCGCTTACCAAGCTTGTCTGGCGCCATTATACAATGGAGTTTGAGCTTCCGCGAGAGGCTTGCCCGGCGCGCTTTGGTCAATATAGTGGCAAATGCGCGCGCGGCGGCGAGGGGATTTCCGTGAATTAACTTTCAAATGGAGCGATCCGCATTGGCTGAAACGAAGAAAATCAATTGGGTTCATGTTTCGACCCTCGTCGCGGTTGCCATTCTGGTTGGCACCGAAATGGTCGGCGCGTCCTGGGCGGCGGGATGGGCGCTCGGCGGCCTCCTGCAGCTCGATCCCCTCGTCAGCCGCGTCATCGAGGCCGGATTTGGTCTTTGCGGCTTTGGGCTCCTCTATTATTTCATGCGCACCGCGATTCGCCACGAACCTATCCGCTAGAAATCCTTTTGCCCACCCCCTCCGCATTGCGACCGGTGACGCCGGTGCTGCGTTGGACGCAGGCTACTCCACCCGTTTGGCCGCCAGACCCGAAGGAACGTCGAATGGCAACCACCTTTGACCGGAGATCGGTGCTGAAGGCCGCCGCCGCGCTCGGGCTCTTGGGCGCGAACGCAGGACAAGGCTTTGCCGCTGACGCGATGAAGCTCGGCCCGGCTGTGCCATTTTCCTTCGATACTCTCAAGGCCATGGCGCGGCGCATGGCGAGGGAGCCTTACGCCGGCCCGGCGCGGCCGTCGCCCGATATCGTCGCCAAGATCAATTATGAGGCCTGGGGAAAAATCAAGTTCGACATGGACCATGCCCTTTTCGCCGATGGGCCGGGCCGGTTTCCGGTGAGCTTTTTTCACCTGGGAATGTATTTTCATAAAGCCGTCGAAATGCATGTCGTCGACGCAGGCGGCGCGCGGCAAATCATCTACGATCAGAGCTATTTCGAAATGCCCGCGGATTCGATTGCGAGGAGGTTGCCGCAAGGGGCGGGCTTCGCGGGTTTGCGCACCCAGGAGGCGCGAGATGGAGCGCTCGACTGGCGCAAGAACGATTGGGCCGCCTTCCTCGGCGCCGATTATTTTCGCGCGATCGGCGAATTACGCCAATACGGCCTTTCGGCCCGCGCGGTCGCGCTCGATGTGGCCGTCGCGGGCAAACCGGAAGAATTTCCGGATTTTACGAAATTCTATATCGACCGGACTCAGACCGGCGACTCATTGACGATCTACGTTCTGCTCGATGGCCCCTCGGTTGTGGGCGCCTGCCGGTTTTTGCTTTCACGCGGCAAGGGCGTCATCATGGAGATTGACCAAATGCTTTTTCTGCGAGGCGATGTCGCCCGCTTCGGCCTGGCGCCTCTCACCTCGATGTATTGGTTTTCTGAAACGAAAAAAGAGACAGGCATCGACTGGCGCCCCGAAGTGCATGATTCCGACGGTCTCGCGCTGTGGATGGGGACGGGAGAAAGAGCGTGGCGCCCGCTCAACAATCCGCCGCGCATCACCACGTCGTCGTTCGCGGACGAAAATCCACGAGGTTTTGGGCTGTTGCAGCGTGACCGCTCTTTCGATCATTATCAGGATGGCGTCTATTACGACCGGCGCCCCAGCCTTTGGGTTGAGCCCACGAGCTCTTGGGGCAAGGGCGCAGTGCAGCTCGTCGAAATCCCGACCGACGATGAAATCCACGACAACATTGTCGCGATGTGGGTACCCGAGAAAGCCGCGGCGGCAGGGTCGGAGGTCAAGCTCTCCTATCGCCTCTATTGGGCCGCCGACGAACCGTTCCCGGCGGACCTCGCGCGCTGCGTGGCAACCCGCTTGGGCAACGGCGGCCAGCCGGGCCAGCCACGGCCAAAGGGAGTGCGGAAATTCATGGTCGAATTCAAGGGACCGCCGCTGGAGGCCCTGTCCTTCGGCGTGAAGCCGGAGGCAGTGCTCTGGGCCTCGCGCGGAATTTTTTCCTATGTTTTCACCGAAGCCGTGCCAGACGATGTGCCGGGCCATTGGCGCACCCAATTCGATCTTACGGTGGCGGGTCCGGACCCGGTTGAGATGCGTCTATTTTTGCGCGCGGGCGAAAAAACATTGAGCGAGACGTGGCTCTATCAATATCATCCTTTTTGAGCACATCACGCGAGAATCCCGCACTTTGTTTTCGATCCGGCGCTAGGGTCCCGTCGCGGTCCCGCGAAGAGCGGCGCGGACGTCGCGCTAAATGCGCAACCGCGCCTTGTCCTCTCTAGCCGCGATAAAGTTGATCCTCGTCAACCATTCCCCCCGCATCTCCAAAGAAACCAAGGCGTGGTTCGCGACATGGCCCGAAAACCGCTTCACCTTCTTCTTCATCCCGCTTCTTCATCCGGAAACACGGCTCCTGGCTCAATTTGGTTGACGGCTTCTTCTCCAAGCTCGCGCGCTCCCCGCTGCGTCGTATCCTGGTCGCTTCCAAACAAGAGCTTGAAGATCGCATCTTGGCCGCCATCGACGACATCGACCCACAGCACGTCGTCCACTTTTTGTCCTACAAACTCGATGAGGCCGCCTAAAATGATTCGAATTTCGGAAACGATGTGCTAGACTGCGCTTTGCCGTGCCAAAATCTTTCTTTTCGAGGCATTTTGCGGGGAGCAGATGGGGGATAGTTCAACGGTAGAATAGCGGACTCTGACTCCGTCGATCTTGGTTCGAATCCAGGTCCCCCAGCCACGTAAGTTATTGACTTTATAAGGTGTTATAACTTTCAGGTTGCGTCGAAATTCGTCCGACATGTCCGCCGGTTACTGACCCTTCATCACAATGGTCTGGTTCCAGAGACGCAAAACCGCGGCCTGAGGCGCGCGAAGGCGCTAGGTGTCTCTCCGGCCCTTTTTCGGCCCGTCAGATGTCGAGCATTGTGGCGGGATTTGCGCGGCGTCAGGCAGGCGCAAATCCGAGGAGCTGCCGCTGCTCCTGCCAATCGTGCGGCAGATTCCTGGAAAGCGCTACGAGCCGTGTCAGCGTCAGCTCGACGGGCTGTTGGCCGACCAGGATCGCGCGAACGATTTCAGGAGAGAGATACGAGAGACGCACCAGCACCGCCAGATAATCGCGCCTCACGCCGAGCCGAGACGCCATGGCGTCGATGATGTCATCGTGGCCCGTAAGGAACATGTTGCGCGATGCGATCGCTCGGGCGATCAGAGAGGCAAGGCCGTCGTCGATCGCTTTCGCGGCGCCATTGCCGACCACCAGCCGTACACCCTTTCCCGCTCTGCGAAGGCTTGCAGTGATCGATAGGACCAAAGGTTCGACGGCCGGCATGTAATCTTTTGGCACGGGGGTCGCGTCGGGCATTACGCTCGACACGATCGCGGTTCGATTGAGCCACACCGAGATTTCGGCGTCGCGAATCTGGATCTGCCGGACCAAGGATTGCACGAGTTCGCGAAGCTTGAGTGATGCAAGCGTCGTCCAGCGCTCCGCCAGCTTTGCTGATCGGTCGAGCACCGCTCGCTGGGTCGCGGCGTCAAGGCCGAGCGGCGCGACGGCTTCACTGACTTCCCCACCAGACGCGAAGAGCGCGCGTAGACGGTCGAGCACCAGCCCCTCGATGTCGCCCGCCGGAATTCGCCAGCCTTTGGGGTGCTCGGAACGACTGCCAGTAATGAGCGCCGTCGAGACATAATATCGATACCGCTTGCCCTTCTTGACGGCATGGGTGGGAGATAGACGAGTGCCGTCGCTATCAAAGATCAGGCCCGCCAACAGACTCGGCGCCTCAGCGCCAACGGCCATCGACCGCTCATGCCGACCGGCGGCGAGCCTGTCCTGAACGGTCTGCCAAAGCTCTGACTCGATGATCGCCTCGTGCTGTCCAGGGTAGATGTTGTCCTTATGCGCGACCTCGCCCCGATAAAGCCGGTTCTGAAGCGTCAGGTACAAGGCGCCTCGGGAGAAGCGCTTGCCGCCGTAAAGCTCTCCGCCGGCTCCCTCCCGTCGCTTGCTCACGATACCCGCCCGCTCGAGCTCCGCCCGGAGCAGCGCGACCGAGCCAAGCTCGGCGTAGCGCTGGAAGATCATCCGGACAGTCGACGCTTCGGCTTCGTTGACGACCAACTTCCGTTCCCTGACGTCGTAGCCGAGTGGCACGTTGCCGCCCATCCACATGCCCTTGGCCTTCGACGCGGCGATCTTGTCGCGAATGCGCTCGCCCGCGATCTCGCGCTCGAATTGGGCGAAGGAGAGCAGCATGTTGAGCGTTAAACGCCCCATCGAGGTCGTGGTGTTGAACTGCTGCGTCACAGAGACGAATGAGGCGTCGTGGGCATCCAGCACATCGACGATCTTGGCGAAGTCCGCCAGCGACCGCGTCAGCCGATCGACCTTGTAAACGACAATGATCTGAACCTTGCCTGCCTTGATATCGGAGAGCAGACGCTGCAGGGCCGGCCGCTCAATCGTGCCACCCGAGAGGCCTCCGTCGTCGTACATCTCGGGAAGCGCGAGCCATCCGGCGTGACGCTGGCTCGTAACGTAGGCCTCACATGCCTCGTGCTGCGCGTCGAGAGAGTTGAACTCCTGTTCGAGCCCATCGTCGGACGACTTGCGCGTGTAAATCGCGCAGCGGAAAATCACGCTGGACTTCGGACGGTCAGGCTTCCGCATGCTCGCCCTCCGCGCTCTCGACAGAACGGCCTGCGCGCGTTCTCAAACCGAAGAAACGGGGACCCGACCAATGGGCCCCAGTAATCTCGCGGGCGACAATTGTGAGGGACCGATAGCGCCGGCCGTTCCATTCGAACCCGTCGGCATGGACAAGCACGGTATGGGTGACGCCGCGCCATTCGCGCACAAGCCGCGTGCCAGCCTTCAACGAAATCGGCGGTGCGAGCTTTTGCGCATCGCTTGCCTCCGAGTCGAGGCTCAGGCGTTCCAGCTTGCGCATGGTCGACTTGGAGAGGCCGCCGAGCGGCCTCTCCTGGAGTTTGTAGATGATTCCGCGCATCAAGAGATCGCGGGACAACCGCATGGGCGGCGGCGCCCGATGCAGCCGTCGCCACTCGCCGCGCAGTTCGAAGATCGTCATCTGACAGAGCCGAGCATGCTCGACCGCGATGTCGATCGACGACTTGGCCATGTCAGCGTCCACGACGCGTCTCGATGCGGTAACGGCGGCCGTCGCCTGCCACTTTCGAAGTTGTCAGCGAGAAACCGAGTTTCTTCTTGACCGTTCCTGCCAGGAAACCACGCACGCTGTGCTGCTGCCAGTCTGTCGCCTGCATCATCTCTTCGATGCTAGCCCCCTGGGGTCGGCTCAGCAGTGCGAGAACGCGCTCCTGCTTGGTGACGCGCTCGACCTTTGGCTCGTCAGCCTTCACCGGCGTCTTGGCGGCGGCGCCTCGCGCGGCCTTCAATTCAACAAACCGCGGCGGTTTCTTGGCAGTAGCCGCAGCGGATGCGACCTTGCGCCGCGATGGCGCGTTTGATTTGGCGCTTCCCTTTTTGGGTGCCGCGCTCTTTGGATTCTGGCAACCAGAGACGCCAAACGCCTGGGTGCGGGGCGCAAACGGTCGCCGGGTCTCGCGAGGCCGATTTCGGGCCGGGGGTTATAGAGCGTTCCGGCCGGAAATTATGGGCCTTCCGTCGGCGAAGCCGAGGAAATGTCGCTGCTCGCTCCAGTCATGCGGCAGGTCCTTGCTCAATCGCAAGAGCCGCGTCGGCGTTAGCTCGATTGGCTGACGGCCCTTAAGGAGCGCGTGCACGATGTCCGGAGCCAGATAGGACAATCGAACCAGCGAGGTGAGTTGACCCTTGCCCATTCCGAGGCGTTCGGTCATTGCCTCGATGCTGTCGTCCGATCCGGACAGCAGCAGGTTCCGAATCGCGAAGGCTTCGGCTATCATGGCGGCGAGGCCTTCGTTGACTTCCGCCCCGGCGCCATTCTCGATGACGAGGCGCTTCCCCTTGCCGGCGCGTCGCAGCTTCGCCTCGATCGACACGACAATGGGATCGAGATCGGGCCGTTGGCTCGCTCCTCCTGCCTCCAGCCCGCGGCGACCTTCGCCCGGCTCAGCCGGATTTCGATCCGATCGACCGCTTCGGTTACCCGCTCGACAATTTCCCGGACGAGGCTTTTCATCTCGACGCGCGGCGCGGCGAGCCATCGCGCTGAAAGCTTGAATGCGTTGCGCAGGGCCGCATCAAACGCGCAAGCATCAAGGTCGAGCGGCGCGAGCGCGTCAGAGACCTCGATCCTGGACGAGAAAAACGCCCTAAGCCGGTCGAGCACCAGCCCCTCGATATCGCCCGCTGGGACGCGCATCCCTTTTCTGTTTGAGGGCGATCTCCAGCCAGAAGCGACGCCGAGACGCAGTAGCGGTATCGCTTGGCTCTCTTTGTGGCATGGGTCGGCGTCATCCGATTGCCGTTGGCATCGACGATCAGGCCTGCCAACAGGCTCGGCGCCGCCGCGCCTACGGCCAACGAGCGCTCCTGCCGATTGGCCGCGAGCTTGTCCTGCACGATCTGCCAAAGCTCCGGATCGATGATGGCCTCGTGCTGGCCGGGGTAGGCCGTGCCTTGGTGAACGATTTCGCCACGATAGATCCGGTTCCCTAGCATCAGGTAGAGTGCGCCGCGGGAGAACCGTTGACCGCCAGCCAGCCGTCCGCCGGCTCCTTCACGGAGCTTGCTCACAATACCCAGCCGGTCGAGCTCGGCCCTGAGCAGCGCGACCGAGCCCAGTTCTGCATAGCGTTGGAAGATCAACCGAACGGTCGCCGCCTCAGGCTCATTCACGATCAGTTTGCGGTCCTTAACGTCGTAACCGAGCGGCACGTTCCCGCCCATCCACATGCCCTTGCGCTTCGACGCCGCGATCTTGTCGCGGATACGCTCGCCGGCGATTTCGCGCTCGAATTGGGCGAAGGAGAGCAGCATGTTGAGCGTCAGGCGCCCCATGGAGGTCGTCGTGTTAAACTGCTGCGTCACCGACACGAACGACGCGTTATGGGCGTCGAGGACGTCGACGATCTTGGCGAAATCTGCGAGCGACCGCGTCAGCCGATCGACCTTGTAGACAACGACGCTCTGCACTTTGACGGCCTTGATGTCCTCCAGAAGTCGCTTGAGCGCAGGCAGCTCCATGGTGCCGCCGGACAGGCCTCCGTCGTCGTACATGTCGGCAAGCGCGACCCATCCGGCGTGACGCTGGCTCACGATATAGGCCTCGCAAGCCTCGCGCTGGGCGTCGAGAGAATTGAATTCCTTTTCGAGGCCCTCGTCGGACGACTTCCGGGTGTAGATCGCGCAGCGGACAGTGGACGCGGCTCGCGCGTGATCAGCCCGCGCCATGGCCCGCCCTCGCGCTTGAGTAAGAATCCAGCTGCCGCCGCCTGAGGCCGAAGAACCGCGGGCCCGACCAGCGGGCACCGGTGATCTCCCGCGCGACCACGGAGAGGGAGGGGTAGCGCTGACCGCGCCACTCGATACCGTTGGCATGGATGAGGACCATGTGCGTGACCCCACGCCACTCGCGCACGAGCCGCGTGCCTGGCTTCAGCGAGATCGGTGGTGCGGGTTTGGCCGCGCCGTGGCTCAGCGGGTCGGCGGCGGCCTGCTCCAGCTTCCGTGCGGTGGCCCTGGAGAGGCCGCCGTACGCCCTCTCTTGAAGCTTGTAAGTGATCCCTCGGATCAAGAGGTCGCGGGAGAGCCGCATCTGCGGCGGCAGTCGATGAAGCCGCCGCCACTCTCCGCGCAGCTCGAAGATCGTCAACTCCGAGAGCCGCGCGAGCGCCTCTGCGATATCGATCGCCGATTTGTCCATCTCACCGAACGCGCGTTGTGATGCGATAGCGGCGAACGCCGCCGTTGGGCTTCAATGATGTCAGCGAAAAACCGAGCTTCTTTTTCACGGTGCCCGCCAGGAAGCCACGCACGCTGTGCTGCTGCCAGTCTGTCGCCTGCATCATCTCTTCGATGCTGGCCCCCTCGGATTGGCTCAGCAGCGTGAGCACGCGCTCCTGCTTGGTGACTCGCTCGACCTTTGGTTCGCCAGCCTTCAACGGCGTCTTGGCGTTGGCGACTCGCGCAGCCTTCGATTCAACGGACCGTAGAGGTTTCTTGGCGTTGGCCGCGGCGGACGTGACCTTGCGCCGAGCTGTCGCGTTCGATTTGGCGCTCCTCGTCTTGGGTGCGGCGCTCTTGGGGTTCCGGGACTTCGCGATGGAAAGGGTCGACATGGTATTCGGCTCCGTTGGTTCGCAACGTCGGAATTGACGCTCGCACGACCCAAAGCCCCGCACTTCGCGGGGCGAGCCCTAAACGCGTCGGCGGCGAGCAGCTCCACCAGCGACGCACATAGCAATGCGTCCTTTGCGGCAGAAGTCCAGACGAATTCGGAGGCTGCAACGCGTTTTTTATCGCGACCCCGCGGGTTAGGCTAGCGCGCGCCCGTCTCTGGTTGGCAATTTCTGGAATTTTGGTCCGTGCGGCGCGGATTTCGGGCGCCGGTCTCTTCTCGCCTTCGACCCCGGCAGAGTGGCGGCGCCTTACCGGTCGCAACCGCAACACTCGTTACCAGACGGCTCGCTAGGCCTTATACGGTTTCCGGATGATTAATTCGGAGTTATGGGCTTTGGCCACCAGTGGAAGCCGGTGCGCGTTTGGATTTTCTCGCGCTGCTCGGCGAGGGCGACGCATTGGTGGGCGATTTTTGCGTCAAGGTCCGCGATCGTCGCGATGTGCTTGTTGACGATCGGCTCGTCGACGAGAGCCCAGAGGGTTTCGACCTCGATCATGCGGGTCTGCCCGGTTTCGAGATCAATCGCGCCGTGAATGTTGATGCGCTGGCGTCCGCTCGTCTGCTCGATCGCGAGTTTCTCTTAGCTCGGCGCCCAGCAGCCGACCGGCCGCGCGGCATGCGTTGGATGCGCGGCGTCCATGAACAGCACGGCCTCGTCGGCGCCCAAGGAATTCAGCAGTTTTTCGTAAAGCGCGATGAACGACTTCTGCTTTGCTTCGTCGAGCTTGCGAGGGGTGACCTCCTGCGTGTGGTATTCGAGCCCAAGGCGATTCGGAAGCGCGATCAGTCCCGAGCGGCTCTCGTAAACGACGCCGAACTCCGTCTCGATAAAGGCGCCGATCGTTCGCGTCGTGCGCGGCAAACACGCCGCGATCCATGCTTTCAGCTTCTCTTGTTGCGCGCCGCTGAGTTGGCAGGCAGAGCCTTCATGGCCAAACTATGCCAGCCCATCGATCCCATCTTCCTCATAAAGACGGAACCAGGTTCGGATCGTGGCGTCGTCGACGAACAAAACCCTGGCGATCTCCTCGAAGCTCAAGCCATCCAGCAACACCAGAGAGTTCACCCGGCGCGCCAGCCGATGCACCGCCGAGCCGTCCCGCGCCAAAGCGATCAGGTCGGCGCGGTCTTTCCGGCGACCGGAAGCCGGCGCGAATCATGCCCCCCAGACGAATCTAAAAATCGCCTCAGCGCAAGTATTCTTTCGGCTCTTCAATGAGTCGGGGTATATCTTTACGAAGGTGACTTCCCGGTCCTCGAGATCCTTGTCGGTAAGTCCGGGAAACAGCGTCAGCGCCGTGGTTCGCCGCTCAGCCAGGCCATCAGCGTACGCAGCAGCATCTCGACGCCAGCGGTCGCCGCTCAGGTCTTTGACCGGCCGTTGCGCGTCGCTCGCCCGCTGTCATGACCTGCAAGGCAGCGATGATATCGGCCAGCCGCCCCGTTTTTTGCACGCAGCCAGAAGAAGCGGGGACCGCTCCAGGCCGTGCCGGTGATGGCCCGCGCGATGGTGGAGAGGCTGGCGATCAATGATGCGGCGCGCAGAATTGCTCGCTCCGCGACAGATCAACCAAAAGAAACAAAGGATTTTGCGTGGGATCTCTGGGTTATGACTATGCGTGATCACACGCAGCTTGTGCATACATGCTCGTGTATATTCTAAGCTACTTGGGGATCCTTGCATTGCGGGCGGATCATCAGGCCGGCGCACAGCGCGCTCGTCAGCGAGACCCGCCGCAACGAGCATTGCAACCCGAAAGCTCCGCACGAAGGACTCATCCAGGACTTTCTTGAGCATCCGCCGTTGCTCGCCCTCGATCTGTGGAGGCACCTTCGCCTCGGCAAACTTCGGCACCTCCGCATTCAAGGCGCGCCGAATTTCGGGTGGCACCTGCAATTCGGCCAAGCGCGTGTCGACCCCAGGGGGGCCGTAGCGAGCCACGGCGTAAAGTTGCGGATTCCTACAAAGCTGTGCAACTCAGTCACATGACCGGTTGGGGTTACAATGAGAAGAACTCGCGGCGAGCATATCTCGTCTGCATCACTTCAATAACCGGAATAACCGGAATTTCTATGTGCGGCCGGGCGGGTCGGGTTCGCGCCAATAACGGACACTAGAGCGCATCCCGATCAAATGGAATCATTTGATCGGTAAGGACTCGCTCAAAATCAAAGCGTTGGAGCATGTCGGAATCGAAAAAGTCGAGCAACTTTTTCGGGACATGCTCTAACCCATTCAAAATTTGAGCCGACCAATGTGCTTTGGTCGCAATGCGGGAACGATCAGCTCGCTTCCATCGTTGACCGCGCACCTCATCTGGTCTCAACTAGTCTAGCAATTCTATCAGGCGCGGACTATCGAGGAGGATATCCCCTGGGGCCGGGTGCCCCTCAACCGATGCGGAGAGCGCAAATGGCACGAGCACGCACCGTGGCGCGGCCGACGATCCCCGCTCCAGAAAAGACTTCGATTGTGTTGGTCGTCAATGGTGCGGAGAGGCCGCTCAAGGTGGCGCCCTGGACGACCTTGCTTGACGCGTTGCGCGATTATCTCGACCTGACCGGCACCAAGAAGGGCTGCGACCACGGCCAGTGCGGCGCCTGCACGGTCTTGGTCGACGGGCGGCGGATCAATTCCTGCCTCACCCTCGCTGTGACGAAGGATGGCGCTCACGTCACCACGATCGAGGGGCTGGCGAAGGATGGCACGCTGCATCCGCTGCAGCAGGCATTCATCGACCACGACGCCTTCCAATGCGGCTACTGCACGCCGGGGCAGATCTGCTCGGCCGTCGGCCTCATCGCGGAGGGCAAAGCGAAAACGGTGGACGAGATCCGTGAGCTCATGAGCGGCAATATCTGCCGCTGCGGCGCCTATCCGAACATCGTGGCGGCGATTGAGCAGGCGATGGGCCAGTCATGATCAATTTCGAGTACGCAAGGGCAAGCGACGTGGCCGACGCGGTGCGACAGATCGCGGGCGACCCGGGCGCGAAATTCATCGCTGGCGGCACCAACCTGATCGACCTGATGAAGGAAGATGTCGAACGGCCCTCGCGGCTGATCGACATCTCGCGACTGCCACTGAACAAGGTCGAGGAAACCGCGGACGGCGGCGTGCGCATCGGCGCGCTCGTGCCGAATTCCGATCTCGCCTATCATCCGCTCATCGAGCAGCGCTATCCAATGCTCGGCAGCGCCATCCTCGCCGGCGCCTCGCAGCAATTGCGCAATATGGCCTCGACCGGTGGCAATCTCCTGCAACGGACGCGCTGCTACTATTTCTACGACACAGCGACGCCCTGCAACAAACGCGAGCCGGGCAGCGGCTGCTCGGCCATAAATGGCCTCAATCGAATGCACGCAATCCTCGGGACGAGCGAGGCTTGCATCGCGACGCATCCCTCCGACATGTGCGTTGCGCTCGCCGCCCTCGACGCCAAGGTCCAGGTGATAGGGCCTGCGGGCGAACGCACGATTTCATTTGCGGACTTCCATCGACTCCCCTGGGACACGCCCCAACGAGACACGAACCTCGAGCCTAACGAGCTCATCACGGCGGTGGAGCTTCCAGCACAGGGATTCCGGACCAACTACACTTACCTGAAAATCCGTGATCGCCTTTCCTATGCGTTCGCGCTGGTGTCGGTTGCCGCAGCACTGGAACTTGAGGGCGCTAGGATCAAAGAAGCCCGCGTGGCGCTCGGCGGCGTGGCGCACAAGCCGTGGCGGGACGCGTTGGCGGAAGGTGCGCTGCGCGGGCAGGAAGCGAACCCAGCGAACTTCAGAAGGGCAGCCCATATGCTGCTGCGCGACGCAAAAGGCTTTGCGCACAATACGTTCAAGATTGACCTGGCACGACGGGCGATTGTCCGCGCGCTGACACAGGCGGCGCGGGGAACGCCGCAATCGCAGTCCAACAAGAAGATCCGGTGAGCGGCCCCATGCAAAAGTACATCGGTACACCCACCTCGCGCATCGACGGCCGCGCCAAGGTCACCGGCGAGGCCAAATACGCCGCCGAGTTCAACGCTCCCGGCCTAGTTCATGGCAGCGTCGTCACATCGAGCATCGCCAAAGGCCGCATCGTGCGCATCGACGCGAGCGACGCATTGCGTGTCGCAGGCGTCATCGACGTGCTCTCCCACGAAAACCGGCTACCGATGGCGAGCACCGATAGCGCCTATAAGGACGAGACGGCTCCGAAAGGTTCGCCGTTCCGGCCGCTTTACGAAGACAGGATCATGTTCAGCGGCCAGCCGATCGCTTTGGTCGTCGCGGAAGAGCCCGAGATCGCACGGTTCGCGGCATCATTGGTCCGCGTGGAATACGACGAAGAAGCGCACGTTACGGACGTCTTCCGCCGGCGCGATGAGGCCGTCTCATTGGAGCCCTCCACAAAGCCGCCTGAGAGCATTTTCGGCCCTCCAAAGCCGCGCGGCTCTGCTGAGAAGGCATTCGCTTCAGCCGAGGTGCGCCACGCGGGCGAATATTACGTCCCCATCGAACATCATAACCCAATGGAGCTTTACGCCTCCACCGTCGTTTGGGAGGGCGACGGCAAGCTCACGATCTACGACAAGACTCAGGGCGTGCAGAACGTCCAACGTTACGTCTGCGGCGTGTTCGACATGAAGCCGGACGATGTGCGCGTCATGTCCGCCTATATGGGCGGCGGGTTCGGTTCGGGCCTGCGGCCGCAATATGAAGTCGTACTGGCCGTGCTGGCGGCGCAGGCGCTGGAACGTTCTGTGCGTGTCGTGCTTACCCGCCAGCAGATGTATGTGCTCGGCTACCGCCCCGCCATGATCCAGCGGATTGAACTCGGCGCAAGACCCGGCGGAACGCTAGAGGCGATCACGCATGAAGCTATCACGGTAACGTCGCAATACGAGGACTTCTACCGCCAGGAGAGCGGCTGGTCCGGCCTACTCTACACGTGCGCCAACGCCAAATACGTGCACAAGCTCGTTCGGCTCGATCTTCCTACGTCGTGCGACATGCGCTGTCCAAGCGCCGCAACCGGCGTCTATGCGCTCGAGTGCGCGATGGATGAGCTCGCCGTCGCACTCAAGCTCGATCCGCTCGAGCTGCGCCTGCGCTGTTATTCGGACCGCGACCAAAACACGAATCGGCCGTACAGCAGCAAGAGCCTGCGCGCTTGTTACCATCAGGGTGCGGAAGCCTTCGGCTGGGACAAGCGCAGTCCGGAGCCGCGCTCGATGCGCGACGGCAACGAGCTGGTGGGCTGGGGCATGGCAACCGGCATCTGGGAAGCATTGCAGGTACCGATTGCGGTGCGCATCGTCCTCTCCGCCAATGGCCATGCGGAAGTTTCCTGCGCGACGTCGGATATCGGCACCGGCACCTACACTATCATGGCGCAAGTGGCGGCCGACATGCTGGGGCTGCCAATGGAAAACATCACCATCAAGCTCGGCGACTCGACACTGCCGCAATCCCCCGTCGAAGGCGGATCGTGGATTGCAGCCTCGGTATCGAATGGGATCGCGACGACAGCCGACGCGATCCGCGGGGAATTGTTGCGGCTGGCCAAACAGATGCCGAATTCGCCACTTGCAGACGCCGGGCCTGACGAAGTCGCGCTTGCGGACGGCAAGCTCGTAAGCACGCCGGATGCTTCGCGTGCGGTGTCGATCGTGGATGCGATGCGGCATGGCGCCGTAGATCGCATCGAGCAGGAGAAATCCACCACCTTCGCCGATGATGGCTCAAAGGGGCACAACACACATTCGGCGGTCTTCACCGAGGTCAAGGTAGACGAGCAGCTCGGCGTCATCCGCGTGACGCGCGTCGTCAACGCAGTTGCCGCCGGCCGCATCCTGAACATTAAGACCGCGCGTAGCCAGATCATGGGCAGCGTGGTGTGGGGCATTGGCATGGCGCTTCATGAGGAAACGCTTCTCGACCACACCTTCGGCCGCGTGATGAACGCCAACATTGCCGAGTACCAAGTACCGGTGAATGCAGACGTGCACGACATAAAGGTGATCTTCGTGGACGAGCCGGACGCGACCATTAATCGGCTGGGCATCAAGGGCTTGGGCGAGATTGGCATCGTCGGCGTGGCGGCGGCGGTCGCCAACGCGATCTATCATGCCACCGGCAAACGCGTCCGCGATCTTCCCATCACTCTGGATAAGCTGCAGCGATGATAGCTGGCCGGCCCGAAAGGGACGGGACTTCGAACCTGTGGACCTCCGGGACAAAACATCGAGGGGCTGCTTCGCGCAGTTGTTGGGAAATACTCGACATGGTCAGCGTAGTCGGGTTTGGGTCATGGAGAGAAGAACTCGCGGCAAGCATATCTCGTCAGCGTCGCCTCAATAAGCGGAATTCCTAGTGCGAGATGAGTTTAGGTTGAAGCGTATCCGGCATTCGCGAGATATCGCTGGCACTCGTCCGGTTTGAAGCAGTCAAGCAATTGGCCGATGCGTTTCCATGTCGTCTCAAAGGTTCGTTCTGCGGCTTTGCGCATGAGATGTTTGAGCTTGGCAAAGACCTGTTCGATCGGATTGAGGCTGGGCTGTAGGGCGGGAGAAACAATTGTCTTGCTCCGGCAGCGCGGATGGCATTTCAAACGCCCGGCGTACGGTCGCAGTATTGCGACATGCTTCAAATGAAGGCCACCCCAATCCTCCGCCTCATCGTGCGCCGCGAAAATCCCACGTTTAGCCAAAACATCTTCAATGCGCGGAAGCTCAGCGTGAATCGGTGGCCGCTTTAGCTGATCTCGGTCATCGATGGCTACGGATGAAGGTCAGTGACGGCACGCCCATCGGCGACGTGAAAATTCCACCACGTGTTGGCTCGCATCGATGCCCCCTTTCTGCACCGCCGACCAAGCCGCCGCCGCCTCTGTTCAAGGCGGCGCGTAAATTGACTCCGACTCGTGTTTCGCCATCATCGCGGACAGGTAAGCGCATGATTTCGACGATCCAGATTCTGGTATTGCTGCTGGCCGTGGTTGCGGCGGTCGCGGTCCTCGCAGCACGACTTAAGATTCCGTCGGCCATTCTTTTGGTGCTGACTGGGGTCGTCCTGGCGCTCGTCCCAGGTCTGCCGACCCTGGAGCTCGCTCCTGAGCTGGTGCTGCTTCTGGTGTTGCCACCCGTCATCTACGCGTCTGCGGTGGCGATGAGCTGGCGCGAGTTCCGCTTCAATCTGCGTCCAATTTCGCTGCTGGCCGTGGGTTGCGTCGTGTTCACGACGATCGCGGTCGCTGCGGCAAACCCATTGGGTGCTGGGCTAGC
>QHBR01000319.1 GCA_003244015.1 Hyphomicrobiales bacterium
CCAATCATCCGCTGGCGATCCTGTTCCGGCCTGACCCGCATTTATGGGACGGACGCTACGCAAACAACGCTTGGCTGCAGGAGCTGCCGCGACCCCTCACGAAGCTGACCTGGGACAATCCGCTGCTAATCTCTCCGGAGCAGGCACGACAGTTGAAGCTACGTAACGGCGACATGGTTCGCCTCTCCATCGGTGATGCCAGCCTGACGGCGCCCGCCTGGATCTTGCCGGGCCAAGCAACGGACTGCGTGGTGGCGCTTCTTGGCTTTGGCCGGCCGCACGCCGGTACCGTCGGCACTGGCGCGGGCTTCGACTTCTATCCGCTGACCGGACGCGCGGATGCGCCGTCGCTCCAGAAGATCGCTGGTCACGTGAACCTTGCTAGCACCGATCACCACAACCTGATCTTCGACGAGGCGGGAGATTATGCCAGGCACGGCACGCTTGCTGCGTATACGGCGGACCCACACTTCCTCGCCGATAGGAAGCCGGAGCCACACTTGTATCGCTGGAAGCCCGAAGGCCCGGCTGCTTGGGCGATGAGCGTCGACCTCAACGCCTGCATCGGTTGCAATGCTTGCGTTGTCGCCTGCCAGGCCGAGAACAACATTCCCGTGGTCGGCAAAGAGCAGGTGCTCCGTGAGAGAGAGATGCACTGGCTACGCATCGATCGCTACTACGAAGGAAGTCCAGCAGCCCCCGCAAGCTACTTTCAGCCGGTGCTTTGCATGCACTGCGAGGAGGCGCCCTGCGAGGTCGTCTGTCCCGTGGGGGCGACAGTACACGATTCCGAGGGCCTCAATGTGATGGTGTACAACCGGTGCGTTGGGACGCGGTTCTGCTCCAACAATTGCCCCTACAAGGTGCGTCGATTCAATTATTTCGCTTTCGCGAAGGAAGAGCAAAGACCGCCGGAAGCGCGCAATCCCGATGTCACCGTGCGTGGGGGCGGGGTGATGGAGAAATGCACTTTTTGCCTACAGCGCATTGCCGAAGCGCGCATTGTCGCCGACCGGGAGAACCGGCCGGTCGGGGAAGTGGTGACGGCGTGTCAAGCCGCCTGTCCGACGCAGGCTTTTACCTTCGGCAACATGGCGGCGCCGGACAGCGAGGTCGCTAAACGCAAACAGAGTCCGCTCGATTACGCGCTGCTGGCTGGCCAGAACACGCGTCCGCGCGTCACCTACGAGGCGCGCATCCGCAACCCGAATCCGTCGCTTGAGGGTGGCGGCGGATGACCGACATTCTGGCTTCACATTTATTGCGTCCAGAGAGCCCCGGCGGCCGTTCGCGGCCGCCGCGCGCATGCGATCCAGTGGTCCTTCCGGTCCCTACAATTGGCTCGATGACTGACCAAATATGCTTGCTCGCATTGCGCGAACGCGCCTTTCTTTGGTTGATCGTGGCGATGATCCCGGCCTTGCTCCTCACCGGCGTGCTCGTCGGCGCGATCCTCTGGCTGTTCTATGCGGGCATCGGAATCTGGGGCGTGGACTGGCCGGTGGTCTGGGGTTTCGCGATCATCAACTATGTTTGGTGGATCGCGATCGCATCAGGAGGAACGTTCATCTCGGCGCTGTTCTATCTAGCGCAGGTTGAGTGGCGAACATCGTTGAACCGCATCGCCGAGACGATGACGGTGTTCGCGGCCGCCTGCGCGGGGGTCTATCCGATTCTGCATCTTGGCCGCCCATGGTTATTCTATTGGCTGTTTCCCTTTCCCAACACGATGACCCTATGGCCGCAGTTTCGAAGTCCGCTGCTTTGGGATTTTTTTGCGATTCTTACCTACGTTACCTCCTCCATCCTATTTTGGTATTTTGGCCTCATCCCCGAACTTGCGACGATGCGCGATCGCGCGGCGACGCGCCGCAAGCAGATCATCTACGGCTCGATGGCTCTGGGGTTCCGCGGCTCGAACCGCCAGTGGCGGCATTATCATGCGACCTATGGCGTGCTGGCGGCAATCATGGCGCCGCTGGTTGTCTCCGTTCATAGCATCGTCGGGTTGGATTTCGCCGGCGCCGCCACCGTCGGATGGCACTCCACGGAGTTCCCTCCATTCTTCGTCTTCGGCGCATTGCTATCGGGCTTCGCGATGGTGTTGCTGCTGATCGTGCCGTTGCGCCGGCTGCTGAGCTTGGAAGCCTTCATAACGGGGCGACACCTCGATGTCCTTTGCAAGATGTTGTTGGTGAGCAGCTTGTGTCTCGCCTACGCCTACATGATGGACGCGTTTTCGGTCTTCTACGGCGGGGAGAGCGCCGAGAAGACGCAATTCGTCGATAAGGTCAAGGGATCCCTGGCGGGCGTCTATTGGGCCACCATCCTGTTCAACGTCGCTCTTCCGCAACTCATGTGGTTTCGGCGGCTGCGTATGAACCAGACCCTGATCATGCTCGTCAGCTTCGGCGTGGTCGTCGGCATGTGGTGCGAACGCTACACGATCGTGGTGATGAGTCTGCGCCGTACGCGCCTACCGTCCGCATGGGGCAATTTCCACCCTACGTTCTGGGATTGGGCGACCTTGTTTGGCACGGTCGGTCTGTTCGTTTTCGGAATCCTTCTGTGCGTGCGATTTTTGCCAGTGATCTCGATGTTCGAGATGCGTGCGCTGCTCCAGCGCCGCCCAGCCCAAGGAGAGCGCCTATGAGCGGCGGCATCGTTGCGTGTTTTGAAACGGAGACGGCCCTGCGCCACGCGATGGAGCATCTGGGTGACGGGCAAATCGGCGGACTGCGGACATACACGCCGAAAGTGCTTGGTAACGGTTTGACCAACTCGCCGTTGCCGCTGGTTATTCTGATCGCGGGGTTGTTTGGCGCCGCGGCCGGTTTCGGGATGGAAGTTTATGCGAACATGGTCGGCTATCCTCTCGACATCGGCGGACGGCCCGAATTCTCTTGGCCCGCTTTTGTGCCGATTGCGTTCGAGATCGGCGTGCTGTTCGCCATTCTCGCCGGATTTTTCGGCTTTCTGATCGCTTGTGGCATGCCGAGGCTGTACGATCCGATCGACGAGTGCGAATCCATGCGTCAAGCTATGCGCGATGGATGGGTCGTCGCGATCCGCCCCGGCGACGCGCGGCAGCTCGAGCGCGCCCGCCAGATATTGGACGACCTCGATCCGAAACTGATCGAGGAGATGCCGGCATGAGGCGCGCGATGATGTTTATGGTCGTTATGGCGCTTGGCGGGTGCGACGACATGAGCGTTCAGCCGAAACAGAAGGTTTATTCGCCACTCGTCGGGCCCGCCAAGGTCCCGTCCGGCACCGTGGAATATCATGACATGCCCGCGCAGGCGCCGCCGGTGACGCTCGCGCTCCTGGAGCGCGGACAAGAGCGTTTTCGAATCTACTGCACGCCCTGCCATTCGGAACTGGGAGATGGAAACGGCATGGTCGTGCAGCGCGGCTTCCCACCTCCTCCCTCCTATCACATCGATCGTTTGCGCCAGGCACCGGTGCGGCATTTCTACGACGTGATCGCGAACGGCTACGGCGCGATGTATTCCTTTGCCGAGCGTGTGCAACCGGTGGATCGCTGGGCGATTGCGGCCTATCTCCGCGCTTTGCAGCGCAGCCAGCACGCTACTTTGTCTGATCTGCCGGCGGATCAGCAGGGGGCGTTGCAATGATCCGCCGCGAAGCCGAGCGCATGGCTTGGGTGATTGGAAGCGCCGGCCTTGTTGGCGCGGCGATCGGATGGATCGTTGCGCCGGCCGCATTTCCATATGCCTGGCTGGCGGCGCTGACCGCATGGCTCGGGTGGCCTATCGGCTGCATGGGGATTCTGCTGATCCACGCATTGACCGGCGGAGATTGGGGTTACGCGACAAGGCCGCAGCTGGTTGCCGGGATGCTCACACTGCCACTGCTGCTGCCTGCGCTGTTCCCGCTGATTATCGTCTCGCCGGCCCTCTATTCCTGGCTGCGGCCGGAGGTGGCAGCGCATTTGGATAACGGGTTTTACTTGAACTCGCCTTCCTTCGTTGCTCGAAGCATCGTCTACTTGATTGTTTGGTGTGGGCTGAGCTTGTTGATCTTGCGTGCGCTTCGACAGAAAGGACCCGATCTGAGGCTCGCACGGATTGCGCCCGCCGGGCTGATCCTGCTGGCGATCACCGTCACCTTTGCGGCGATCGACTCGACAATGTCGCTAGACCCGCACTTTGTCTCCAGCGCCTATGGCCTGATCGCAATTGCGGCAATGGGGCTTCTGGCGTTGTCGGTGTCCCTCTTCGCGGCCGTTATCGGGCAGCCGCCGGACGAGGACGCATTGCGCAGCCTTGGCAGGCTGCTGCTGGCTCTCCTCATCCTATGGGCGTATCTCGACTTTATGCAGGTGCTGATCGTCTGGCAGTCCGACCTGCCAAACGAGGCGTCATGGTACATCCCCCGCTCCACCGGCGGATGGGGCCTCATGGCCGCATTGGTAGCTGGAGGCCATTTTGTCCTGCCTTTCTTTGCCCTGTTGTCACCCCGGGTGCAGCGATCACGGCGGGGAATCGCCTGCGTCACAGCGCTGCTCATCCTGAGCGAGGTTGTCCGCAGCTGGTGGCTGGTGGTGCCTGCATCCATAACAAGCTTCGGTATGGTCGACGTATTTGCGATGCTCGGCGTGATCGGAATTGCCGCGGCGCTGGCGCTCCGCACGCCGTTGCTTCCAGGGGTGCCTGACGCGGTGTGGCGCCATGTCTGAGAAAAGCCTTAGCCCTGCGCGACACGAGCCGGCCGACGTCGGCAGGCGTTTGATCTGGATCGGCGCAACACTGTTGCTGACATCGGTGATCTTTCTGGCGCTGATCGTACTGTGGCTATATCCGGGTGCGACGACCGACCGGACCCTGCGCTTGCCGTTGCCGCAATATCCACCCCCTCGGCTGCAGCCGAATCCGCGAGCCGACATGGCGCAATTCTACAGCGAGGAAATGCAATGGCTGAACAGTACGGGCTGGGTCGACAAGGCCCACGGTATTGCGCACATCCCCGTCGCGGAGGCAATGCGCAAAGTCGCGCGGGAGAATATTCCTGGCTGGCCCGGTTCGGCGGAGAATCCCCCCGCCGCGCAGGCGGTAATTCTTGCTGCTCCCGCGCCGGCGGAGACGCCTCCTGCCGCGCAGGCGGAAATCCCCGCCTCGCCAGCGCCGACGGAGAAACCCCATGAGACTGAGCTTCCTAATTATCCTTCTGCTAATCGTGCCAAGGTTCGGGGTTGCGGCGCCAATGCCGGATTTCAGCGGCCTTGCCTACCAGCAAAGGCCAGGCGCCATGCTCCCCCTGCAAGACATGTTCCACGACGACATCGGCCGCACGGTGAGGCTGGCAGACGTTTTTGAAGGAAAGCCATTGATCCTTGTGCTTGGCTACTTCCATTGCCCCAATCTTTGCAGTGTCGTTCGCGCCGATCTGTTCGATGCACTCCGCGCGTCCGGAATGACGGCAGGGCAGGACTACGCGTTGGTCGCGTTGAGCATCGATCCATCGGAGAGCAGCGCGGACGCGGACGCTGCAAAGGCGGAGGATCTGCGCCGCTATCCGGCGCCGGGCGCGGCGCAAAACTGGCATTTCCTGACCGGGGCCGCCGAGTCCCTCTGGGCCGTCGCGGACGCCGTTGGTTTTCATGACCGCTTCGATCCCGCGCTGAAGCAGTTCGTGCATCCGGTCGGCGTCGTCTTCGCGACGCCGGCGGGCATCGTGTCGAGCTATTTGCTCGGCGTAGGCTACCAGCCCGCCGACGTGCGGCTTGGCGTGACGCGGGCCGAATCAGGCACCATCGCGACTGCGGCATTGCCCGTCCTGTTGTTTTGCTACGACTACGATCTGGCGACGGGGCGCTACACGCTCGCCATCATGAAGCTGCTGCGCTTGGCCGCGGCGATCACGGTGCTGACCGTAGGGGGCATGTTGTTCCTTGCCTTTCGCCGGGAGAAGGGGCGCGCATGAGTCTCTGGCTCCCCCAGGCGACAAGTGACGCGGCGGAAGTCGACTATCTGATCTTGGCGCTGCTC
>QHBR01000029.1 GCA_003244015.1 Hyphomicrobiales bacterium
TTAGAGTCGATCCACTAGGTTCGTGAATGTGCGACGAAGTTGAAGGGTTCTTGCTAATTTGCAACTAATTCTTTATCATGTTCAATTGATCATTGATAATGTTTGCTCCAAGCAAAGGTTCACGGTGTGGACACCACGCGCGACCCTGACGCCCCCGCCCGATTTGACTATCGACCCGCGCTCCCGCATCCTCCCGCCATCGATCGTGAGCGCTGCCGTTCCATGTTTTAGAGTTTTTGCGGCTTTGGCCGCGCGCCAAATAAGTTTCATTGGAAAAACGAGGACCGTTGTATGAATATCGTCATCGTCGAATCGCCGGCGAAGGCCAAGACGATCACCAAATATCTCGGGAAAGGCTATGAAGTTTATGCTTCCTATGGCCACGTTCGCGATTTGCCGGCGAAGGATGGTTCGGTCGATCCGGATGGCGATTTCGCCATGCTATGGGATGTCGATTCCAAATCGGCCAAACGGTTGGCGGAAATAGCCAAGGCGGTGAAGGGCGCGAGCCGGATCATTCTGGCCACCGACCCCGACCGCGAAGGCGAGGCGATTTCCTGGCACGTCCTCGAAGTGTTGAAGGCGAAAAAAGTCCTCGGCGGCAAAGCCGTGGAGCGGGTCGTGTTCAACGCGGTCACCAAATCCGCGATCCTCGAGGCCATCAATCATCCGCGGGAGATCGACGCCGCGCTCGTCGATGCCTATCTCGCCCGCCGCGCGCTCGATTATCTCGTCGGGTTCAATCTTTCGCCGGTGCTATGGCGCAAATTGCCTGGCGCCCGCTCGGCTGGACGGGTGCAATCCGTCGCCTTGCGCCTGGTCTGCGACCGCGAGCTCGAGATCGAAAAATTCGTGTCGCGCGAATATTGGTCGATCATGGCGCGTTTGCGGACTGCGGCCGGGGCGCCTTTCGTTGCCCGGCTCGCGGGCGCCGATGGCCAGCGGATCGCTCGCCTCGACATTGGCTCCGAGGCGGAAGCGGCAGCCTTCAAGGCGGCCCTCGACGCGGCCAAATTCTCGGTGGCTGGGATCGAGGCCAAGCCCGCCAAGCGGCATCCGCCGCCGCCGTTCACGACCTCGACCCTCCAACAGGAAGCCTCCCGCAAGCTGGGCTTCGCGCCCGCGCGGACCATGCAGCTCGCCCAGCGGCTTTATGAGGGTGCCGAAATCGGCGGCGAGGCGGTGGGTCTCATCACTTATATGCGCACCGACGGCGTCGATCTCGCGCCGGAGGCGATCGCGAGCGCGCGCAGCGTCATCGGCAAGGAGTTCGGTGCCAATTATGTCCCGAAAGTTCCGCGTAAATATACGGTGAAAGCCAAGAACGCCCAGGAAGCGCACGAGGCAATCCGCCCGACCGACATGGGGCGCCTGCCAAAACATGTCGCGCGTGGCCTCGAACCGGATCAGAGGCGGCTTTACGAACTCATCTGGACCCGCACCGTCGCGAGCCAAATGGAATCCGCCGAACTCGAACGCACCACCGCCGATATCGTGGCACATGCCGGCACGCGATCGATCGATCTCCGCGCGACCGGCCAAGTCGTCCGCTTCGACGGCTTTTTGAAACTTTATCAGGAAGGACGCGACGACGACGAGGACGAAGACGGCGGCCGTCTGCCCGCGATGGCCAAAGGGGAGGCGCTCGCCAAGGACAAAATCGCGGCGGACCAGCATTTCACCGAGCCGCCGCCGCGCTTCACCGAGGCGACTCTCATCAAACGCATGGAGGAACTTGGCATCGGCCGGCCTTCGACCTACGCTTCGACCCTCGCGGTTCTGCGCGAGCGCGACTACGTTCGCCTCGACAAGAAGCGGCTCATCCCCGAAGACAAGGGCCGTCTCGTGACGGCATTTCTGGAGAGCTTTTTCACCCGCTACGTCGGCTATGACTTCACTGCCGCGCTTGAGGAGAAACTCGACCTCGTCTCCAACCATGAGCTCGACTGGAAACAGGTGCTGCGCGATTTTTGGGTGGATTTTTCCGGCGCGCTCGCGGGCATCAAGGACCTGCGCACGACCCAAGTTTTGGACAGTCTGAACGAGCTTTTGGGGCCCCATATTTTCCCCGCCAAGGAAGATGGCTCGAACCCGCGCTTGTGTCCGTCCTGTGGCACAGGCCAGCTGTCGCTGAAACTTGGCAAATTCGGCGCCTTCATTGGCTGCTCGAATTATCCCGAATGCAAATTCACCCGCACCTTGGCGAACCCAAGCGCGGATGGCGCCGCCAATGGCGAACGAGCGGGCGTCGGGATTTTGGGCCAGGACCCGGCGACGGGGGACGAGATCACTCTGCGCGACGGCCGGTTTGGCGCCTATGTGCAACAGGGCGAGGGTGAAAAGCCAAAGCGGGTCTCGCTGCCCAAGAACATCGATTCGCGCGAACTCACCCTGGATCAGGCACTCGGCCTGCTCTCGCTGCCGCGCGAGATCGCCAGACATCCGGAGACAAAGCAACCAATCCTGGCCGGGATCGGCCGCTTTGGTCCCTACGTCCAGCACGGCAAGACGTATGCGAGCATCGGCAAGGACGACGACATTCTGAGCATTGGCGGCAATCGCGCGATCGACCTCATTGTTGCCAAGGAAAGCGGCTTGACCGGCCGGCGTTTCGGCGACGCCGCGAACGCGCCCGCGCGGGTGCTCGGCGAACATCCCGAGGGCGGCGAGGTCGTGGTCAAGGCCGGGCGGTACGGCCCCTATGTCAATCACGGCAAGGTCAACGCGACGTTGCCGGGCGATGCCGACGCCACCACGTTAACGCTTGAAGACGCCCTTGCGCTTTTCGCCGCGAAAGCTGCTGGGCAAGGGGGGAATGCGAGCATCCAAGGCCGCCTGCTTGGCGCGCATCCCGCGGGCGGACCGGTTACCGTGCGCGAGGGACGGTTCGGACCCTATGTCAATCGCGGCAACACCAATGCGACCTTGAAAGGCGGCATGTCGCCGGAGACGATCACGCTTGAAGAGGCGATCCGCTTGATCGAGGATAAGCAGGGGGCGGGCACACGATCGCGGGCCAAAAAAACCAGACCGGCCGCGCCGAAGACCACCGCAAAGGCAGCGGCGGCAGCACGAAAACCGGCTGCCAACCCGCCGGCACAGAAATCGAAGAAGGCTAAACGCGCGTGAAAAAAGCCGCCGGCGCGAGAGAACCCGGCCAGCATATCGTCGAATCCGCGCAAGCGTCGCACGTGGCGCGCGGTGGAGGTCTGCCGTCGCGCGAAAAAATTCTGGCCTTTATCGCCCGCGAGCGCGAGGCCTTGAGCGACAAGGCGCCAGGAAAAATTGGCAAACGGGAAATCGCCCGCGCTTTCAATGTCAAAGGCCCCGCGAAGATCGCCCTTAAACGCATGCTGAAAGACCTCGAAGCCGATGGCGCCATCGAAAGGAGGCGCAATAGCTTGCATAAGCCGGGCCTCCTTCCGGGGGTCGTTCTCGCCGATATAATCGCGCGCGACCGCGACGGCGATCTCCTCGCCGCGCCCGCCGAATGGGACATCGCCCAAGAACCGGCGCCGCAAATCCTGGTCATGGCCAAGACCACGCAAAAACCCGGGCGGCCCGCCCCTGGCCCCGGCGACCGCGCCCTGATGCGGGTGGAACTGGTGCAAGGTGCCGAGCCAGGCGAACCTGCCTACACCGGGCGCGTCATCAAGCTCTTGCCGCGCGGGAACACGCAAGTGCTCGGGATTTTTCGCGCGGATCCGCGCGGCGGCGGGCATATCGTGCCGATCGACAAGAAAAACGTAAATCGCGGCGAGCTCAGCGTCGGCCCCGGCGACGAAGGCATAGCGCGCGACGGCGATCTCGTGGCCGTCGAGGTCTTGCGCAATGGCCGCCTCGGCCTTCCCGCGGCCAAAGTCCGCGAACGGCTCGGCGCCGTCGACAATGAAAGAGCGATCAGCCTCATTGCCATCCACGCGCACCAGATTCCGCACGCCTTTGGCCCCGAGGTCATTGCCGAGGCGGAGCGGGCGAGACCCGCGACCATGGCCCATCGCGAGGATTGGCGCGCGATCCCGCTCGTTACCATCGACCCCGAGGATGCCAAGGACCACGACGACGCGGTCCACGCCGAGCGCGACCCCGATCCGGCCAATCCCGGCGGCTTTATTTTGCGCGTCGCCATCGCCGATGTCGCCGCCTATGCGCGCCCCGGCACCGCGCTCGATCGCGAGGCCCAGGATCGCGGCAATTCGGTCTATTTTCCCGACCGTGTCGTGCCAATGCTGCCGGAGCGGATTTCCAACGACCTCTGTTCTTTGCGCCCAAATGAGGATCGCCCAACCCTTGCCGCCCGCATCGTCGCCGCCGCCGATGGCCATAAGTTAAGCCATAGTTTCCATCGGGTCATGATGCGCTCGGCGGCAAAACTCGCCTATGCGCAGACGCAGGCGGCAATCGACCATGGACCGGACGCGGCCACGGCGCCGCTCCATGCCTCAGTCCTCGTGCCGCTTTACGAGGCCTACGCCGCGCTGAAAATCGCCCGCGACAAACGCGGGCCGCTCGATCTCGACCTTCCCGAACGCAAGATCATCCTGGACGACAAGGGCGCGGTGAAATCCATCGCGACCCCGCCAAGGCTCGACTCCCATCGCCTCATCGAGGAATTCATGATCCTCGCCAATGTGGCGGCCGCCGAAACGCTTGAGGCGAAACACCAGGCTTTCATCTACCGCGTGCATGATGAGCCATCGCTCGAAAAGCTCAACCATCTTGCCGAATTTCTGGCCTCGATCGGGATCAAGTTCGGCAAGGGCCAAGTTCTTCGCGCCGCGCAATTCAATGGGATTCTCGCCCGCGTGAAAGGCACGGATTACGAGCATCTCGTCAATGAAGTCGTGCTGCGCACCCAGGCGCAAGCCGAATATGCGATCGAGAATTACGGTCATTTCGGTCTCAACCTGCGCCGCTACGCGCATTTCACTTCGCCGATCCGTCGTTACGCCGATCTCATTGTCCATCGCGCCTTGATCTCCGCGCTGCATCTCGGGTCCGATGGCTTGGCCTCGATCGCGAACGAGGAGCTGGCCGAAATCGCGGCCAAAATTTCCGCCGCCGAGCGCCGAGCCATGGCAGCGGAGCGCGAGACCTCCGAGCGGCTGATCGCGGCCCATCTCGCGGGCCAGATCGGGGCTTCGTTCCAAGGGCGCATATCGGGCGCGACCAGCGCCGGGCTTTTCGTCAAACTCGACGAGACCGGCGCCGACGGGTTCATCCCAGCGGCCATGCTCGGCCACGATTATTTCCGGCATGACCCGGCGCGCCACGCTCTGATTGGCTCGCGCACCGGCCAGATGCACCGGCTCGGCGACATTGTGACAGTCAGGCTCGTGGAAGCCGCGCCGCTCGCTGGTGCGCTCCGCTTCGAATTGGTGAGCGAAACCGCCCCGCGCCAAAAGCGGCCAAGTTCAACCAATGCCAAGCAAGCCCGGCGCGACATAAGGCCCGATTTCGGATCGCCACATTCGCGGCGAGCTGATAGCGGGGCCGCGAAACGTTAAGCGTGTTGCCTTCCGCCGGCCAGCGTGGATTGTAAGATTGCGCGGAACGCGTTTTGGCCAGGCCTGGACACGGTTAACGCATGAGTTCTATCTGCATGTCTCCGCCTTTTGCGGGGCATGGAGAGATCATGCAAGATACCGATGTTTTGAACCGGCACTGGCGCGACGATGGTTTAAGCCGCCCCCTTCATCGTGCGATGGCGTTTACCCAAGCGGGCCTCGTGCTTGGGCGCGGCACGCTGCTAGCGGAGTTCGAAAAGCAAAGGCTGGCGCCGCGCGGTCTCGCCCTCGATGGCAACGAGGCGCGCGTCGTTTCCCTTTTGACTGCCGCCCATGGCGAACCTGTCGCCGAAGCTGTCATCGAAAAGATACGCCGCGCCGCTGAATTTTGGTGCGCGGACGAAAAAACGTTGGCGCAAATCCATTTCGCCTTCATTGGTTTGCCAACGATCGATGAGATGGGCGCCTACCGCCTCTTCCTTGCTGAGACGACCCTCGAAAAAGGCCTCGACCCAAGCGATTTGATGAAGGCCTTGGGTTTTCCGCGCGCCGTGCGCGCTCTCGAAAAATCCAATCCCGATCAGCCGCGCGTGGCCGCCGGAAGCGGCCGCGAGAGCGGGCAGTGGACCTCGGGCGATGGATCCTGGCAACGGTATGCGCAAGCGAGCGAACCACCACCGCCAATTCGCAGACTTCATCCGGATGAGACCTATGAGATGGACCAGAAAGCCAAAGGCGCACTGGACTACTGGAGGCAACAATCCACGAAGGAAATAATCCAAAGACTTAAGCCTCGCACGGATAACCAGGAGGCCCTCACAGTTAGGCCGGATGGGACTGTCGTTCAGGGCAATACGCGGATCAAAGTACTGGAAGAGCGGGGCGTGGATGTAAACTCATTGCCGCGAGCGCCATACGACGACAACATCGAAATGTTCCTTCCGCAAATTCGCACGCCGGGTGGCGGAGGTGGGCCAACCAAAGATAAAAAATATCCAATTCAGGAGTGAAACATGTAATATGATAACACAATCTGCAGTCAAATGGTATGCAGGCGCAGGTAAGTTTGGTGAACCAATTATTCTTATGTCGCCGAGGCTTTACAGCAAGGATGCGCCCCGAAGTTTACTGGATTGATGTGCCCGCTGGCGCTCGCTTGGCGGTCATGCCGCGCCCGCGCGCGGGCGATTGGCTGGACGACGAGATCGCGGGTTGGCAAGCGGAAGGAATTGACGTCATCGTGAGCCTTCTCGAAGCCGGGGAGGTCAGGGAACTCGACCTTCAGCGGGAAGCCAGTCTTTGCCATGACCTCGAAATGGAGTTCATTCCTTTCCCGATCCCGGACCGTGGCGTGCCTGCGACAACGCGCGAGGCGACGGCCCTCGCCGAGGCGATAGTTACACGGCTGAACGAGGGGAAAGCCGTCGCCCTGCATTGCCGAGCCGGAATCGGGCGCTCATCACTCATAGCGGCCTGCGTTCTGGTGCTCTTGGGGATGGCTCCGGGAACGGCATTCGATCTCATCGGAAAGGCGCGAGGTTTCAAGGTCCCAGACACCGAAGGGCAACGAGACTGGGTAGAGGGGTTTCGAGATGCGGCGACAACCAGCGGAATCGTTCGGCCTGAAACGCGCCCATGATGACTGCTTACGCGGTATCGAGGAGCATTGCGACGAGCGCATCAATCTCGAGGACCTCAGGAATCCACGAAATCTTCCCAACGATTGAATGTGGACGCGATGCGGATTAAACTCAACAATCTAACCGGAATTGCCTCGCTAAAGGCGGGGCATTTCGATCTGCATCAAGAGTTTGGAGTGGCGTGCCTCGTCGAGGAGGGTGAAAGAGTCACGCTCTGCATTAACCAGGCGACATGCCGGTCCTGGTTGAAACAAGAACATCCAAATATTGAGAAAATAAAATGGTTAGATTTAAATGCTGTTATTTTATATTATGATGAATTTGGGGTGCGATCGTATCATCGGAAAGTTGGAATAGCATTCGGCTTGGTTTTGTGGATCATTTATTTCTTTCAAGAAATCATATTTTCGTTTCTTATGATGAGCAGTCTTACTTCGGATCCTGGGCTAACGAAGTTGAAAGCAATATCCTATCTGTGTTTTCGCGCGATGGACACCTGGAGTTCGGGCTCCGCGAATTATTCGGCAAGGAGCGTTTCGCGGATGATCTTTTTGAAATAAGTGCAGCCTATACTTATGCCGATCACATTGTATTCATTGGTTTTGAAAGTGGGTTCGTCTGGAATTTGGATGTTCTCCAGCGGACCTGGAAAAAGGTTCCGTTCCCGTTTGAAGAAGTCGGGATTGAGGCTTTGAGCGGGGACGACAAGAAAGCTTACGCGATCTTCGATCACAGATGGGCGCGCGACCGTTACCCAGACCGGTCGCCCTTCGAGCTCGCTGTCTTCGACCTCGCTGAAAACGGCCGCTCCGAAGGCGCCATTTGCCAAAGCAAGGACAAGTGAATCCCTCGCCCCGCCCCGCCAGCCGGGGCGCGTCCGTCGCAAGCCGCGAGGTAATCCCGGCGCTCGCCTCCGCGATTGCCTGCATAACGATTGTCGGCACCGGACTTTCGCTGAGCATGACTTTGCTTGCGCTGCGCCTTGCTGGACAAGGTTATAGCGCGCATGCGATCGGTTTGAACCCCGCCGCCGGCGCGTTCGCGGTCCTCGCCGGCGCTGCCTTTGTTCCGGCCCTGGCGCGCCGGATTGGCGTTAAGCTGCTGCTTTTGCTGGCGCTCCTGATCGGCGGCCTCAGTCTTATGAGCTTTGCCTTGACTAATGATTATTGGGCATGGCTTGCCATTCGCGCGGTCTTTAGCGGCGCTCTCAGCATATTGTTTGTCACCAGCGAATATTGGATCAACGCGATCGCTCCGCCCCGGCAGCGCGGCTTCGTATTGGGGTTTTACGCGACCAGTCTTTCGACCGGCTTTGCCGCTGGCCCGTTGATCCTTGGTTTTGCCGGCACCGCGGGCGCAACGCCTTTCGTGGTGGCCACGGTATTCTTCGCGCTCGCGGCCTTGCCGATTGTCCTTTGGAGCGGCAAGGCGCCCGAGATCAAGAGCACTCCGAGCGTCCCCCTTCTCGGCTTCCTCACCAGCGTTCCCGCCGCCACCCTCGCCGGATTGCTGCATGGCGCAATCGAGACCGCGAGCCTAGGCCTCCTGCCGGTCTATGCGCTTTGCGCCGGTCTTAGCCCGGAAACCGGAGCCTTGTTCGTTAGCCTTTTCGCGCTCGGCAATATTTTGTTTCAACTCCCCATCGGCTTCGTCTCCGACCAGATGGATAGAGGCAGATTATTGTTGTCCCTTGGCGTCTTCGGTCTTTGCGGGGCGATCGCGCTCGCTCTTGCCGGGCCCTCCCGCCTTGTTCTCTTTTGCGGCCTGCTTGTCATATGGGGGGGCGGCGTCGGCAGCCTTTATGCCGTCGGACTAGCCCACCTTGGCTCGCGCTATCGCGGGCCGGACTTAGCAAGCGCCAATGCCGCCTTCATCATGCTCTACTCGCTCGGCATGCTCGGCGGCCCGCCAATCGCCGGTTTCGGCATGGATCTCGTCCCGCCCAACGGGTTTTTCTTCTCCATCGCCGCCCTACTCGCGCTTTATCTTGGCCTCGTTTGCGGGCGAAGCCGCGTGGGGCGCCCAGATAAATGAGTTCATCCTACGGCGCGGCTCGTGGCAGACGATGCTCGCTTTCAGTTACGGATGTGACACACGCCGTTGAATGCAGCAGAAAATAGGACGGTTCCACGCCAGTTTCGCCCCATCTGACGTGGATCGACTGTCCCAGTCGATCCACGCGGCGGAGCCGCGCACTTCTCCCGCACTGGACGCGGTCCCTCGGCGCCTGGCCCGCTACTTCGCCTTCTTCCTGCCGGACGTTTTCGGCCCGTCCACGTCCATCTCCTCGGGATTAAACGCCGGGTTGTCGACCACGCGGAACGTCTTCTTGTCGTTCCACGGCCCGGTCATGTCGACCGCGCCGTCCTGGCCCTCGCCGGTCGAATCGTTGAAATACTGGTCCACCAGCCCCTCGGTTGGCGGCAGCTGGCCGATCTGCAGCGGCGGCAGCCCAAGGCTGTCCAGCGCCAGCATGAACACCTTCATATGGGTGATCTCGCGGGTCATCAGAAACTGCAGCGCGTCCTTGCTGTCCGCGTCGTCGGTGAAATTTTTTAGGCGCTCATATACGATCTTGGCGCGCGCCTCAGCGGCGATGTTGCTGCGCAGGTCCACCTCGGGCTCGCCGGTGATCTTCAGGTAGTCGGCGGTCCAGGCGCTGCCCCCGGAGTTGTAGAGATTGACGCCGCCGCCGCCGCAGATGGCGATCAGCGGATTCGCCTCGGCCGCCTTGTGCAAGGTCTTCATCGGCACCAAATGCATCCGCGCCAGGGTGCCGATCACCTCCAGATGGCTCAGCTCCTCAGTGCCGATATCCATCAGCATGTCCTTCAATCCGGGGTCGTCGGTGTTGAGGCCCTGGATCGAATACTGCATTGCCGCGGCGAGCTCGCCGTTGGCGCCGCCGAACTGCTCCAGCAGCATGTTGCCGAAGCGCGGGTCGGCGGCTCCGACCTTGACGGTATACATCAGCTTCTTGACATGGTGATACATGGGGGACTCTCCGGGTTAGTCGCTTGAACGCACGCGGCGACAAAATGTTCCATCGGCCGAGGAGCAGCCTAACAGGCCTCACCTGCAGCGCGCGGCCCCCGGTTAGCTACCGCGCCGCGGCGAAGGCTCCCGCCATAGCCATGGCGCACGGCCCGCGCTATGTTTCACGAGAATCAAACCCGATCGGTAACCCGTCCCCGCATCGAACACCGCAAAACATGGCTGAAGAAACGCATTTCGGTTTTTCCCGCTTGCCGCTGCAAGACAAGCAAGCGCGGGTGGACGCGGTTTTTCACAAGGTCGCGTCCCGCTACGACCTCATGAACGATCTGATGTCCGGCGGCCTCCACCGGATCTGGAAAGATATTTTCGTCAGTCGGGTCAAGCCGTCCAGGAAAGTCCGGTTCCGCCATCTCGATGTGGCGGGCGGCACCGGCGACATTGCCTTCCGGGTGGCAAGGGCAGGCTCGCCCTTGACCGAGGTCGTTGTCCTCGACATCAATGCCGGCATGCTGGAGCAAGGGCGCCGGCGCGCCGCCAAGCGGCATTTCGACGCGGCGCTCGACTTTGTCGAGGCAAACGCCGAGGAGCTACCCTTCGCCGATGACAGCTTCGATGCCTTTACCATCGCCTTCGGCATTCGCAACGTGCCGCGCATCGACACGGCGCTGGCCGAGGCGCACCGGGTTCTCCGGCGTGGCGGCAAGTTCCTCTGTCTCGAGTTTTCGAATGTGAACGTGCCCATCGTCGACCGTCTCTACGAAGCCTATTCGTTTCGCGTCATCCCTCGTCTCGGCCGCTTGGTGGCGGGCGACGATAAGCCCTATCGTTATCTCGTCGAATCGATCGCGCGGTTTCCCGATGCCGAGAGTTTTTGCGGCAAGATCGCCGGGGCGGGGTTCGAGCGGGCCTCGTTCACGCGGCTTTCGGGCGGGATCGTCGCCATTCATTCGGGCTGGAAGCTTTAGGCATGAGTCTGACAAAGCCATGGAATTGTCCCGATAGGATCATGCGGTCAACCAGTGCGAGCAGGAGCATGATTCTTAAATGCGAAGCAGGTGATCGCCGTCCGATCGTTCGCAAGCAGCCTCCGTCGAAGCGCGATCCGGGCCTTCCGGATTGGACCATGCGTTAGGGCGGGCATTTTGAGATCCTCTCTCGGTTCCCTGGTCCGGCTCGCGCGCGCGGGTTTCGTGCTGGCCCGGGCCGGCGTGTTCAGCGACGTCGATCCATCGATCCTGCCCCCGGCCGCGCGGCTCCCGCTCGCCTTGGCGAGACTCTTTGCCACGCCGCACGCGAGAACTTCCGCGGCCAAGGCCGCCGGCAAAAAGGCAACCGGGCTTGCCAATCTCCCCGCCGCGATCAGCCGGCTCGGGCCTTCCTATGTCAAGCTCGGCCAATTCCTCGCGACGAGGCCGGACGTCGTCGGCGGGGCCGTCGTTCAGCAGCTCGAGCTTTTGCAGGACCGGATGGCGCCATTTCCTCGCGCGGTCGCGGTCGCGACCATCGAGGCCGCCTTCGGCGAACCACTCGGCCGCACCTTTATAAGTTTCGGAGAGCCGGTCGCCGCCGCCTCGATTGCCCAGGTTCACAGGGCGCTCGTGAAAGACGGCGATGGCGAACGCGAAGTCGCCGTCAAGGTGCTGCGTCCGGGCGTCGAGCGGTTTTTCAAACGCGACCTCGGCGACATGTATTTCGCGGCGCGCCTGGCCGAACGCTGGTTTGACGACGTCCGCCGCCTGAAGCCGGTCGAGGTCGTCGATACGCTGGCCCGCACAGTCAAGATAGAAATGGATTTCCGGCTCGAAGCCGCCGCGGCTTCCGAATTCGCCGAGAATACGGCGCAAGATAAGGATTTCCGGGTTCCGCGAATCGACTGGGACCGGACCGCGAAAGAAGTGCTGACGCTCGAATGGATCGATGGAACGCCGTTGTCCGACATCAACGCGCTCGCCCGCGAGGGTTATGATTTGCAGGCTCTCGGCCGCAGCGTCGTTCAATCCTTCCTGCGCACGGCGATGCGGGACGGATTTTTCCACGCCGACATGCATCAGGGAAATTTGTTCGTCGACGCGCAGGGGCGCCTCACAATGGTGGACTTCGGCATCATGGGCCGTCTCGGTTTCAAAGAGCGGCGCTTCCTCGCGGAAATCCTCTATGGCTTCATCAAGCGCGATTACCGCCGCGTGGCGGAGGTCCATTTCGAGGCCGGCTATGTGCCGCGCGTGCATAAGGTCGAGGATTTCGCGCAGGCCATCCGGGCGATCGGCGAGCCGATTCATTCCCGCACCGCCGATCAGATTTCCATGGCGAAACTGCTGACGCTTCTGTTCGAGATCACCGGCCTTTTCGACATGAAGACGCGAGTCGAGCTCGTTCTTTTACAAAAGACCATGGTTGTCGTCGAAGGCGTGGCGCGCACGCTCGATCCGAAACTCAACGTGTGGACAACCTCCGAACCGGTGGTCGGCGCCTGGATCGAGCTGAACCTCGGGCCTGTCGGCAAATTGCAGGACGCTGGCCGCGCCGCCTCGACGCTTGCGCGGTTCGCCTCCAATCTTCCCTTGGTGCTTTTGCGCGGCGAAAATATCGTGAATCAGCTCGACGGCATGGCCGAAAACGGTTTCGAACTATCCGAAGGAGCGATCGCGAAAATCGGCAAGGCCGAAGCACGCGGCGCGCGCTGGGGGCACATCGCGCTCTGGCTCATCGCCGCGATCGGCCTCCTGATGCTGTTGTTGCGTTGACTCACGCGCTTTCCTTGTGCGGAACGCGCGCTTGCGCGCGTTGGGATCGAGCAGCGCCTTGCGCAGCCTGATCGGCTTCGGCGTGACTTCCACGAGCTCGTCGTTCTCGATATAGCCGAGCGCCGTTTCGAGCGTCATCTTGAGCGGCGGGGTCAGGCGGATCGCAAGCCGCCTCGCTGTCGTCGAAGACGATCAAGTGCAAGCTCGCTTCAGGGAAAACCGCTAGCCAATTTTGGATGCACTTTAGATCCTCCACATGCTGCTGATCGCCTCATGCCCGAGCATCGCACAGGCCGGCGTGATCGCCCTGCCCTACATCCGATGCGGTCTCTGGGAACATCGCGATCCTCCAATTTATCCCTGGGTTCAAGTGCTGGTCCCAAAAATGGGTCTCCTTGCCGGCCGGAAATCTGACTTGCGGATGCTGCGCCAAGCGTTCGTAGAGCCATGTGGCGCCGCACGTCTCGAAACCGAAAACCGGCGCTGATTATTGGCGAGCATCGCACCGACGATCTCAGCGTCCTAAATGCTGCCGGTAGAAAGCTACCTCATCGGTAAGTATCTCGGCCAACTCATCGCGTACCGGACCAGTTGTGGGAGCGACCTCCCGCATCGATGAGTAAATTGCCGCGGGATTCTGGTTGACCGCAGCGCGAGTTCCATGGACACCGAGCAAAGCCTCAAGCCGTCCCAATTCTACATCGAAAAACGACATGTCGCCGATAAAGTCAAAGCCAGCCATATTGACGTCGCGAAAGAAGTAATCTCGGTAGAAGCCGCGCATTTGCGGCAAGCGAGCAAAATCGAGCATTCCCATTCCCTCGTCAAGAACACGCTGATGCAGACCGTGACCATCTCCTGGCGTGTTTAACCAGAAATAGTAATGCGAAATCGTACGTTCGATAGGATCACGTAGAAACGTGATGCGGACGGCGTTCTCAATCCGTTCGTATTTTTTCGCCCAGAAATGGCCATGCACGGCCAGCGCCCCCTCAGGCAATCTGCGCGCGGCTCCGTGCCGCGAAAGAAACCCCGCCGGATCGACGTTCATTTCCGACTTCGGGTCGATGGGCCGATCAGCATAGTCCCGCATTAACTGGCCACTCCCAAATACGCTTTCCAGCCAAACCGCAAAGCTCATACCCGCTGTTTTGGGGACATGTACTGAAATGATTACTTTGTTCATATATGGACGCCCGCGAGTTGTAGAAGGCGATGACGTTTTAGGCAGGCATCTCCAGGTCGGTGACGATGAAGCCAACGCGCGGATAGAGTTCGCCGGGATGCCATTCGCCAGTGGCAACCCGGCAATCCCCCAACGCGGTTTCTTCCAGAGTGCTCCAATACCGATAAAATCAATCGTCGGCGTCCCTTCGGCCAAGGCTCTCGACTTGGTTTCTCCGGCGGCTTCAAATGACACGTCAATTTCCATTTGAAGCGGTTCGGTGCAAGAAACCACAGTGAATGAGACAAGTAAACTGCTCTAGTGTTTCCAATATTCATGGAAACATCTTACAAGGCGCGAGCCGCGGCTCCTTTACCGGGGCAGGCGCTTGCGTCAGGCGCTTTCCTTGGCCCGGAACGCACGCTTGCGCGCGTTGGGGTCGAGCAGCGCCTTGCGCAGCCTGATCGATTTCGGCGTGACCTCGACGAGCTCGTCGTCCTCGATATAGGCGAGCGCCTTTTCGAGCGTCATCCTGAGCGGCGGGGTCAGGCGGACCGCCTCGTCCTTGCCGGCGGCGCGGATGTTGGTCAGCTGCTTGCCCTTCAAGACGTTGATCTCGAGATCGTTTTCCCGCGTGTGCTCGCCGACGATCATGCCGCGATAGACCTTGCAGCCCGGTTCGATCATCATCGGGCCTCGATCTTCGAGCTTCCACATCGCATAGGCGACCGAATCGCCATTGTCGTTGGAAATCAAAACGCCGTTGCGCCGCCCCGCGATCTCGCCCTTCCAAGGGGCGTAGGCGTGAAATAGCCGATTCATGATCGCGCTGCCGCGGGTATCGGTCAAGAGCTCGCCCTGATAGCCGATGAGCCCGCGTGTCGGCGCGTGAAAGACAAGGCGCAGGCGATCGCCGCCAGAAGGCCGCATCTCGATCATCTCGGCCTTGCGCCCGGCCATCTTTTGCACGACGACGCCGGAATGTTCCTCGTCGACGTCGATGACCACTTCCTCGATTGGTTCGAAAAGCTGGTTCGTGGCTTCGTCTTTTTGAAAGACGACTTTCGGCCGCGATACTCCGAGCTCGATCCCCTCGCGGCGCATGGTCTCGATGAGGATCGCAAGCTGCAATTCGCCGCGCCCCGAGACGACATAAGAGTCGGATCCTGGCGAATCCTCGACCCGCAAGGCGACATTGCCTTCGGCCTCCCTATAAAGACGGTCGCGGATGACGCGGCTCGTGACCTTGTCGCCTTCGGTTCCGGCGAGCGGCGAATCATTCACAAGGAACGCCATCGACAAGGTCGGCGGATCGATCGGCTGCGCCTGCAGAGGCTCCGCGACGTCGGGCGCGCAAAGCGTGTCGGCGACATTGAACTTTTCGAGCCCGGCGATTGCTATGATGTCGCCCGCTTCCGCCTCCTCGATCGGGGTGCGTTCGATGCCCCTGAATGCCAGGATCTTGGAAACCCGCCCCTGTTCGAGCACATTACCCTTGCGATCCAAGACCTGGACGCTTTGATTGGGTTTTACGGAGCCCGCGAAAATCCGCCCGGTGATGAGCCGCCCGAGATAGGGATTGGCTTCGAGCAATGTGCCGAGCATCCGAAACCCGCCTTCGCCCGTATTCGGCGGCGGGACATGCTGCAACACGAGATCGAACAAGGGCGCCATGCCCTCCCTCGGTCCGTCCGGACTATCGGCCATCCAGCCCTGTTTCGCCGAACCGTAAAGGATCGGAAAATCGAGCTGTTCGTCGGTAGCGTCGAGAGCCGCGAAAAGATCGAAAACCTCGTTCACGACCTCGCTCGCCCGCGCGTCCGGCTTATCGACCTTGTTCACCGCGACGATCGGCCTGAGACCGATTTTCAGCGCCTTGCCGACGACGAATTTGGTTTGCGGCATCGGCCCTTCGGAGGCATCGACCAGGACGATCGCGCCATCGACCATGGACAAGATGCGCTCCACCTCGCCGCCGAA
>QHBR01000095.1 GCA_003244015.1 Hyphomicrobiales bacterium
GGACGGAAAGACGCCCGAAGACTCAATTGGCCGGACCGGCGCAGATGCGCGACAAAGTTCAAGATCTCTTTTGCTTCGCCTGCCGTCTCGGCGGCTATTTTGACATTGGCCTTTTCACGGGCTTCGCGGGTCAGGCATCCGACTCTTTCCGGCGTCAGCCCCGCGCGCCCCGTCACGATGGCCGCCAGCGCCTGTGCCGCGGCGCCGGCGAGGTCCGAACGTAACGACGCCGGCAGGTTCGGACGGGCCAGAAGCGCCGCGCGCAGGTCCGGGTCATGGCCATGGCGCTCGATCATCCGGCGGACGGAAAATTCCAACAACTCCGCGCCCGGGTTTGCGGCAAGGGAAATCAAGGCTTTGCGGGCGCCGACTTCGGCGAGCGCCGCCACCACCGGTGCCGACACCCACGGCCGAAGCGCGATCGCCGATTGCGCGAAGGCATCGGCGGTGGTGGCGCACTCGACGAGTTCCGCGTCGGAAAGCAGCGGCGAACGCGCGAGCACGATCGCGGCAACGTCGGAGCTGTCGTTGGCAAGAGTGAGCACCATATAATGCGGTACATTGGCGGCGCAGGCGAAGCTCTCGGCAAGGGCGCGGCGAACCAGCGGCGAGGAATCGTCTAGCAGCCCGGTTAGGGTGAGCCTCGCTGCCTCGCGCTCCGGCTCTGGAAGATCGCCACAAAGAAAGGCTTGTGCGAGCGCGGTCGCACTCTCGGCCAGCTCCGAAGGAGAAGCGGTCCGCGCGTGTTGCAAGAATTTTCGAACGGTCATGGTTTACGAATCCCACAAAGATATTCTAGAATCAGTTTTCCCCAACATGGTAAAAGAACACTTAAACGTCTGGCGGCGCGCCGCCGCCAGACCCGCCAATGCGTGACAGCGTCGGATGCGCGATCAATTGCAACCTGGCCCCTCGCGGCACAAGCGCGGCGGCATTTTTTACGAGGATTTCGTCATCGGAGCGTTGATCGAGCACCGGCTGACAAAGACCGTCACGCAAATGGACAATATGCTGTTTTCCAACATGACGCTCAATCCGCAGCCGCTCCATATCGACGCCCATTTCTGCGCGGCCGAAACCGAATGGGGGCGGCCGTTGATCAATTCCCTCTTCACCCTTGGGCTCATGGTGGGGATTTCCGTCAACGATCTTACGCTCGGCACCACGATTGCCAACCTTGGGATGACGCAAGTGAAATTTCCAGCGCCTCTCTTCGAGGGCGACACCTTGCATGTCACGACCGAAGTTTTGAGCAAGCGCTTGTCGAAATCCCGTCCGGACGCCGGCATTGTCGAACTCCTGCATCGCGCCTATCAGCAGGAAGGCAAGCTCGTTGCCGAGTGCCGCCGTCAGGCATTTATGAAAAAGCGGATTGTTTAAGCCACTAAAGGTGTCCCGTGCGCTCGCTGCTTTTCGTTCCGGCAGACAGCGAAAGAAAACTCGCGAAAGGTTTCGCGAGTGGCGCTGATTGCCTCATTCTCGACCTTGAGGATTCGGTTGCCAGCGAAGCAAAGCAGCCGGCACGAGAGCATGCCCATGCCTTCCTTGCTTCAGCCTTGCGCGAGTCATTGCGTCCGCGGCTTTACGTCCGTGTCAATGGGCTCAACTCGGGGCTGACGCAAGCCGATCTCGACGCCGTGATGCGGGCGCCGCCGGACGGCATTCTTCTGCCCAAAAGCGTCAATGGCGCGTCGATCCAGCATCTTGGCGCGATGCTTGCCGTCAAGGAAGCGGAGCATGATCTCGCGGACGGCGTGACGCGAATCATGGCGATCGTCACCGAGACGGCGGCGTCTATTTTCAACATGGCCACTTACGCCGGCGCGAGCCAGCGCCTTGAAGGCCTTACATGGGGCGCGGAAGATCTCGCCGGCTGTCTCGGTGCCGAAACGAATAGAGGCGCCGCCGGCGGTTATAGTTTTCCTTATCTTTTGGCGCGAACCCTGACCCTCTTCGCGGCGGCCTCGGCGGGAGCGCTGGCCATCGACGCCGTGCATGGAAATTTTCGCGATTTGGCGGGATTGCGGCTCGAATGCGAAGCCGCCAAGCGCGACGGGTTTGGCGGCAAGATGGCGATCCATCTGGCGCAGATCGAGATCATCAACGAGATTTTCACGCCCTCTAAAGAATCGATTGCCAAGGCCCGTGCGATCGTCGCCGCTTTCGAAGCCGAACCGCACGCGGGAGTCATCGGCCTCAACGGCGAGATGCTCGATCTGCCGCATCTTACGAAGGCGAGGCGGCTTTTGGCGGGTTATCGGGAGAGTTGAGATTTTCCCCGCGACTCATTTCACGCGGAATTCATTTCGGCCGCCGAGGAAACCCAAAGGATATTGGGGTTTTGGAGTGGGAGGGGTCTTAAACACTGATTTTATTCTTTAGGGCGCCCCGAAAAATAGGCGCTTGCTTCCACCGCGCCAACCAGATTCACAATTCTCATGCTCTGAGCGCGGGAGTTCGGCATGAAACAGCGTTTTTTTCGATTTGAACCGGCGCTGTGAAGGCCTCGACGAAAAAGGCGATCCGCTGGTGGTGATCGCGGCGATTGTTCCATTCGATTCCTTCCGGCCGAAGCTGAAGGCGGCGCCGATCAAAGGCGAGCTTCGCACGAGCGACGCGGCGAGCAAGAATTTGGCGGGACGCAAGCCTTTTGACGAAGTCGCGGTCTTCAAGGCGCCGGCGCAGCGGGCACTCTACAATCTCTTCGACGATCAGGCGGAATGCCAGCGTCGCGCGCACTTGCCGCCACCGGGTCATAGCCCGGGGGGCGTCGCCAAGGAATGAATGGCAAGTTGCGAATTC
>QHBR01000394.1 GCA_003244015.1 Hyphomicrobiales bacterium
GAATGCGTCAGGGAACATGCCGCGTTTCCCGGCGCGAGGGGTTGCGCCCTAAACCACGGACGGGCACGCCAGCTCCCGGACTGGAAGCCTCGTCTTGATCTCGCGAGCTTGTTGCCTTGCGGGGCGTGCGACAAAATAGCGAAGTGTCCATCCTCCGGCCGTGCCTCAACTATAACAAGTATTAGAGTGTCTTGAGGAAATTGACCAAATCCTCCTTCTGTTGATCTGTGAAACCGATGTTGAAGCGCTTGTCATAGAAGTTCACCGCGTCGAGCAGGTTGGCCGCCGAGCCGTTGTGGAAATAGGGCGCGCGTGCGGCCAGTCCCCGCAAAATGGGCCCCTTGATCTTGCCGATGTCGGCGCAGTTTCCCGAAATCAATGCGCGGCCCGGATCGGTGACCACAAAAGTCTGTCCAGCGAGCGGACCATTAGTGCATTTGAGGGTGAAGACCGGCAATCCGGAAATGTCGAGCGCCGGAGGGCTCTTGGCTCCGGCGTCGGCGATGCCGATGTCCAAGGGTGCCTTGATCGAATGATCGCCGGCATTGGGCGTATCGTGGCATGTGCCGCAAAATCCATTGAAGTCTTCACTTTCAACACATCGTTTATACCCGCCACGCCCGTAATCTTGATCGGTATGGTGTTGAAAACCACCTCGCCGCGCGCGACCGACTTGCGCGCTTCCGTTTCGGTGTCGTTCCCCCGGAGGTCTTGCCAATACTTATAAAGGTCGAAGATATGTTTGTCGAAAGGCGCGCCCTTGGGGTTCATTCCAAACGGATCATTCACACCAATGAAGAATTTCGCGAGCTGCTGCAAAAGCGGCTTGGGACCGCCCGTCGCGTGAAGAGCATGCAGATTGCCGGCCTCCTTATCGAAGTTTTGCGCGGTGAAAATGCCGGTCTCGAAATCGACGATCTGCCGTTGCTGTTCCACCGTGAGAGGGGTGTTGGGGTTGCCTTGCGCGTGGGTCAGAGTCGCGTCGATCGCCTGGTTTTCGAGGGTCGGCTCGCGTCCGTCCCACATGATCGTGGACAGGAATCCAAGATTGGTTGACGGAAGCACCCGCCGGTACATGGACATTATCCCGGTCGTTGGGCTTGTCAGCCCGGTCTTTGGGTTCGTTGTGCAATTATAGGGATCGACCACTTTCTTCAAAACGACTTTGAACTGCAAAATCTCCGGCGCCGGCAGCGGTATGCCAACCCGGATCAGACCTTTCTCGATCAGCAGTTTATAGGTCTCGCGCTTGGCCTTGAGCGTGGAGACATCGTCGGATGGACAAGTGGCGCCGTCGACCAGCCGGAAGATTGGGTCGGTGCCGCCGCTGGCCTTGAAACGAGCGTGAACGCCGGCCGCGCTGACGGTCCAGCCCTCCTGCGGCTGATGGCAGGTGAAACAGGTGCGTCCATTGGTTCCTAAATTCTGAAAGAACGGGTTTAATGCCGTAAAAGTGGGACCGCCCGGCTGGAAGGTCGCGATCCGCCCGCTGGCATCGCCGTCGACCTCAAACCTTGGAATGACGGGGGGCGTCGGCTGCGAACCAAGGTCGGGGTCTTTGAAAATGCGCATCTTCTGCGCGTGCTCGATCGCGGCCGGCGCCCACGCCCGCGTTTGGGCGGGATCATCGCTCTTGGCGGTTTGTGCCGATGCCGGCCGTGGGGGGCCGTCCAGGAAAAAGACGAGCGCGAGCCCCGCGACTGGAAATCTTAGCGACTTGAATAGCGAAGATATGGAAATTACACTTCTTTTCATGGTGCACCCTCCCTTGCATGGGCGCTGTGACCGAGTTAATCAATTTGGCTCTCGACGGACCTTCTGAAATCGATCACAATATCAACGGGCACGCACCCCCCAATCAGGGGGTGACACTCACACTCGCTCATGTCAGGGGCGCAGCAAACATGTCAGGGGCGCGGCAAAACCCCGCCAGTTTGCGGCGTGGGCATAGAGTTCTTCTCGCCGCTTCTGCGACCGGGAGCATCGCCAGGTCGGGCCAACAGTGTCCGCGCGCGGCGGAGGTCGAAAAAATCGGCGAAGACAAGACGCGCAAGGCCCGCGGGTTGGCGTCAAGGCCGGCGGCACTACGACCTTGTAGCGCGCCCGAAAACCGGCGGAGCGCCGAAATATTTCCTATCGTTTGGGCAATGGAAGGCTCTTAATTGGAAGGCTCACAATACCGGCAATACCGTCCCCCCGGCGCCAATTTGCCCCCTTGAGCCTTCCTTCCCCGTTGTCTATATTGCGGCTCCCCCGCCCAGCTCGTTTGAGAGGTTGCGATGAGTTCACCAACGACACCGCCAGAAAAGGGGGTACCCCTCGGCCGGATACTCATCATCCTCAGTGTCTTCGCCTTTCCTGGCCTCATCTACTTAGGGGTCCGGCATCTCGGCAGTAACGTCAAATTAGTCGACATCCCGATCGTCGGGGAGTGGCAAGCCCCCAGCAAGCCCTGGCGCATCGTGTTTCGTCCGGACAAGACACTTGTGAGCTCCACGAGTTCGCAACCAAGTGCTTCGCAAGCATGGACTTCGGGACCGGGCACGTACTCGGTGGATTATTTCGGCACGCTGTGGGTAACGCTGAATAATGGCAAGATCTACTCGGCGGCTTTGGCAGCGGAGAATCCCAACCGGTTCGACCTCATTGAATCCGACACTCTAGTGCCGACCGTGTTCGAAAAGGTGACGCCGCCAGAGTCAAAGCCGCCGGATTCGCCGAAGGAATCCCCGGGCTAGGGAATGATCTTATCCAAAAACTCCGCAACTTTTTTAAGATCTTGCTCTCAAACCTGAATAGCGCTTCGTGGCACGCGATTGGCGGCAGCGCGGCCGCTATCTATCGCGGCCGACGCGGCGTCGATGATGCCCGTGGCGATAGTGCCCCTCTAGGCCCCAGCTTGACGCAATTGCCGGTCCGGCCGAGTAGCCGACGACCCCGCCAGCGACCAACCCGATCGGGCCGCCTACCAAGGCTCCGGCTAGAGCGCCCATCGCGCCGTCGCCAAGCCGCTCCTGGGCATTCGCAAAGGAAGGCAGAAAGGATATTCCCGCGAACGCGGTCAAAATCAAAAACTTTTTCACCGTGCCGATACTCCAGCGCACGTTACCATGATCGCCACGGCTTGCCATCGCGTCCGTGAAGCTCCCTGCCTTGGCATCGTGAGGAAAATAAGAAAAGGCCATGTTCTTTTCCGGGCGTTCGCGGGCGCCGAATTCATCGGCGACGTGCCGTGGATCGCCGGTGCGTGCATCTGCCGTGCTCCTCTGGGATCAGCTAATGCAGTCGTCTCGAAATACTTTAGCCGTGGCCGGAAAGCCGCTCGATCGTCGCGCCGCAGGCGCCGAGCTTTTCTTCGATATGTTCGAAGCCGCGGTCGAGATGATAAACGCGATTGACCATTGTTTCGCCTTCGGCCGCGAGCGCCGCGATGACGAGCGACATGGACGCGCGAAGATCCGTCGCCATCACCGGCGCGCCTTGGAGTTCCTCCACCCCTTCGATCACGGCGGCATCGCCGTCGAGCTTTATATGGGCACCGAGCCGGACCAATTCCTGAACATGCATGAACCGGTTTTCAAAAATTGTTTCGGTGATCCTTGACGAGCCCTTGGCCTTGGTCATCAAGGCCATGAATTGGGCCTGCAAATCCGTTGGAAAGCCGGGAAACGGCGCGGTGGCGATGTCGACCGGCGCGATGCCGGCGCCGTTGCGCTGCACGCGGAGCCCTTCGTTGGTTGCCGAAATTTCCGCGCCGGAGCGTTCGATTGCTTCGATCGCGCTCGCCAAAAGGCTTGGGCTCGCGCCTGCCAGCATCACATTGCCGCCGGCCATGGCGACGGCCATCGCATAGGTGCCTGCTTCGATGCGGTCGGGCAATACGACGTGGCGTGCCCCCGAGAGGCTGCCGGCGCCCTCGATCTCGACCACGGATTGCCCGGCTCCCTTGATCCTCGCGCCCATTTTGTTGAGGCAATCGGCAAGATCGACAATCTCTGGCTCGCGCGCCGCATTGACCAGAAGCGTATGGCCGTTGGCGAGCGAAGCGGCCATGAGCGCGGTATGGGTGCCGCCGACGGTCGCCTTGGGAAAAGGGATCTCGGCGCCGGTTAGTCCCTTGCGCGCCTTGGCATGGACATAGCCCGCCTCGATCTCGACATGCGCGCCGAGCTTTTCGAGAACCATGATAAGAAGATCGACCGGCCGAGTGCCAATCGCGCAGCCGCCGGGCAGGGAAACCTTGGCCTCGCCCATCCGGGCGAGAAGCGGCGCGATGACCCAGAAACTCGCCCGCATTTTGGAGACGAACTCGTAGGGCGCCATCGTATCGACAATCTGGCGCGCGCTAAGGTGGATCGCCCGGCTCGCGTGCGCGGGGGTGCCCGGCCGCCTTCCATCGACCGAATGATCGACGCCATGATGACCGAGAATGCGCAAGAGCATGCCAACGTCGGCGAGATTCGGGACGTTTTCAAGGGTCAGCGTTTCGCTCGTGAGCAGCGAGGCGATCATCAATGGAAGAGCCGCGTTCTTGGCGCCGGAAATCCTTATGACGCCATTCAACGTCTGGCCGCCGACAATCCGAATGCGATCCAAGAAACACCCCGTTTTCAAAAAAAAGTCCGAATTAGTCCTGTTTTGTGCTGGCACCGTTTAGAGCGCCTTCGCCTTGAGCCGTTTTGCTTTCGGCCTCGTTCCCCGTCTGATTCCTCCGGTCGATCTTTTGCGCCTTGCGGCGGCCAAGGTTCGCCCGCAATGCTTGCGCGAGGCGAAGATGCTCGGCGGCTTTGCGCAAACCGGCTGCGCCAGACAAAACCGGATTTCCGCCATCCGGCACGGGCCGGTCATTGGAGCCGGACAAGCTCATGACTTTAAGTCTTTCAAAGAGCTTCGCCAGACAGCCCGCGCCTCCGGCGGAAACATGGTGTCCCAAGCAGCATGATGGCGCGCCAAGAGTCTTGTAAAGCGCGACGGCGGCCAAGGCAAGGCTCCCCAGGGTTTTATGGTGCACGAGGACCGGCAAGGGCGACACAGGGTCATTCAACGCCCCCGGCTCCCGCAAATTTGACGCTGCTGTGAGCCGCAAGAAAGCCTATATTATATCAAAAACTTACGCTGAAGTTGCCAACCCGCCGCGAATTATCCAGGCGAGGTATTCGCGCGGGGTCTTGCTCCCGTCGCGATCCCACCGCATAAGCTTTCCCGGATTTTAACGAGCCGCCGCGGGCAAGCAGAATACGGCCTTCGGCGCGCCGAATTACGCAGGGATGAGGCTTTGGATCAACGATATGTGCGTCATGATATGGAGCAAGAGTCCGCGAGCGGCTTGAGTGGACGTGCGGGCAACGCCGAGCCGGTTGCGCAGACCCCCACGCCGGATGGCGCGCAAATCCACGAAGACTATTTGGCGCGGGCGCGCCGCGGCTCGATCTGGCAGATGCTCGCCATCGCCTTGAGCCTCGCGATCGCGGCTTTTTCGATCTACGTCCTTGGCCGCGCGGTTTCCGCGGTTAGTCTGAGCGCTTTGCGCCAGGCAATCGCGGCGACCAGCGCCGAGCAGATCGCGTCGGCGGCGCTTTTGACCGTCTGGTCCTTCCTTGCCCTGACCGGCTATGACGGGCTCGCGCTGCGCCAACTCAACGCCCGCGTTCGCTATAAGACGACGGCGCTGGCCTCGTTCACGAGCTATGCGATTTCCTTCACGCTCGGCTTCCCTTTGATTACCGCGGGCACGGTTCGCTACTGGATCTATTCGCAAGCGGGCTTGACGGCGAGCAAAGTCGCGAGCCTTACCGTGATCGCCGGCGTGACGTTCTGGTTCGGCATGGCTTTTGTGCTTGGCGCGGGGCTTGCGTTTCACGCCAGCGCGATCAGCGCGATCAATCATTTCTACCCTTTGATCAACGCGCTGATAGGGGTTTCCGTGCTGGGCGCGATCCTCGCCTATCTGGTCTGGGTAACGATTCGCCACCGGCATATCAGCATCAAAGGTTTCCAGCTGGAATTGCCGGGACTTGGCTTGTCGCTCGGCCAAATCGCCCTCGGCGTCATCGATCAATGCGCGGCGGCGGGTGTTCTTTATGTATTGCTTCCGAGCCATGCCGAACTGGATTTTTTCACCTTCGCCGCGACCTACGTCTTCGCCTGCATTCTCGGGGTTTTGAGCAATGCGCCAGGCGGGATTGGCGTTTTCGAAGCGGCGATGCTGAAAGCGGTTCCGGTTGCCTCGGAAGAAGCGCTGCTCGCTTCGCTGGTGCTGTTCCGTGTCATTTATTATCTCGTGCCTTTCCTGTTCGCCCTCGCTTTCCTCGGCGCGCATGAGGGTTTTCACCGCTGGACCAGCTTGCGCGAGGCCATGCGCGGCAGCGAGGAAGAAAAGGTTCTGGAGGATGAGATCAACCCGCTTCGCCGTTGGTACCGGGACAATTGGCGGTTGAGACGATGATCCTGGCTTTGGCTTGCCGATGGCGTTGCGGTCCTTCCGGCGTAGACCGTGACGCCGAAGCCAACAAGACGAGGAAATACTCTCGCGGCCATTGGCTAAATGGAGCACGGTACCGGACGGAATCCATTTGGTTAACCCGGGCGGCCCGAAACGCGGCAAGCAAGCTGAACAATGTGAGAAAGGCGGAGCCTCGCTTGGCGCTTGCCCGCCCAGCGGTGCGCAATCGATGTGAAGCTTGATATCAACGCGTACTCGTGGAAGGCCTGCCCGCGGCGCCGTATTTCACGAGGGCTTCATGGAAAAGGACCGGCATGCGCGCGACCGCCTGATCATGGGCCGTCTCATCGACGCCTTGCCCGAGGCGGTGATCGTCATTGGCGCGGCGGAGCGCGTGGTCGCGGTCAACGCGCCGGCACGGAACTTGTTTCCGGCATTGCGGCAAGACGATTTGCTGGCGCGCAGTCTGCGGGCGCCGGATGTCCTTGACGCGGTGAAAAGGGTCCGTGCCTCTGGCGCTCCGGAACGGGTGACGTGGATCGAACGGGTGCCGGTCGAAAGATTTTTTGAACTGAATGCCGCGCCGATGGAGGGGCCGCAATTCGAGCCTTTGATGATCTTGACATTGCGCGATTTGAGCGAGGCGCGCCGCGTCGAACGCATGCGCGTCGAATTTGTCGCCAATGCGAGCCACGAATTGCGGACGCCGCTCGCCTCCCTGCTCGGATTTGTCGAAACGCTCCAGGGGCCCGCGCGCGAGGACAAGGAAGCGAGGGCACGGTTCCTTTCGATCATGCGCGAACAAGCGCAAAGGATGGCGCGGCTCGTCGACGATCTTTTATCGTTGTCGCGGATCGAACAGAATTTGCATCTGCGGCCGCGGGCGCCGGTGGATATTGTCGCGATCCTCCGCCATATCGCCGATACGCTGGCGCCCATGGCCGGCGATAACGGTGTCGTCCTAAAACTCGACGTTCCGGCCAAGGCGCTCGTCTCGGGCGACCGCGACGAACTCTTGCGGTTGGCCGAAAACCTCGTCGAAAATGCCATTAAATATGGTGCCTCGGACCCGCGGAGCGTCAACCGGCAGGTCGAGATCACCCTTGCGGCCGAGACGCACCAATGTGTTTTGACTGTCCGCGACCATGGCCCTGGGATCGCGCCGGAACATTTGCCGCGGTTGACCGAACGGTTTTACCGGGTCGATGCCGGCCAGAGCCGGGCCAAGGGCGGCACGGGGCTTGGTCTTGCCATCGTGAAACATATCGTCGCGCGCCATTGCGGCCGGCTCGGTATCGAATCGAAGCTGGGCGAGGGGGCGGCTTTCAGCGTGGTTCTACCCTTGCATGGAAGCTGAACCGGAATCCCGCCCTGTCATCAAGATGTCAAACAGGTTTCATATTGGCCTCACGGGCGACCTTTAAGTATGCGAACGGAGCAAGGGACCAAACGGATCGATCCCTTACTTCTGAGGCCGCATCGGACCGATGCGCTTTCGAATCGCCGGTCGGCCGCCCCCATCCAATAACTGGCTGCCGATACAAACGCCAGGCAATGAGAGGCAACAAAATGATCTTTACGTTCCTGCGAACGTCCCTTGCCGCCGCCGCCATAAGCTTGATGGCAGGCGTTCCGGCCGGCGCCGTCGATATTTCGGGCGCCGGTGCAACCTTTCCCTATCCGATTTATGCGAAATGGGCGGATACATACAAAAAGGAAACCGGCAACGGCCTCAATTACCAATCGATCGGCTCGGGCGGCGGCATCAAGCAGATCAAGGCCAAAACCGTGACCTTCGGCGCATCCGACATGCCGCTCAAGCCCGAAGACCTTAGGAAGGCGGGACTGGTTCAGTTTCCGACGGTGACCGGGGGCGACGTGCCGGTCGTCAATCTCGAAGGAATTGAGCCCGGCGAATTGGTGCTCGACGGCCCGGCGCTCGCCAAGATTTTCCTCGGCGAAATCAAGACGTGGGACGATCCCGCCCTCAAGAAGTTGAACCCGAAAGCCAAATTGCCGTCGCAGGCGATCGTGGTTGTTCACCGTTCCGATGGGTCCGGCACGACATTTATCTGGACCGATTACCTTTCCAAGGTGAGCCCTGATTGGAAGTCCAAGGTCGGCGCTAGTACGGCCGTCGAATGGCCGGCTGGCATCGGCGCCAAAGGCAACGAAGGCGTCGCCAATAACGTCCTGCAAACGAATGGCGCGATCGGCTACGTCGAATATGCCTATGCCAAGCAGAATAAGATGACATTCGTCGATATGATCAACAAGGCCGGCAAATCCATAATCCCGAATGCGGCGGCCTTTCAGGCCGCCGCGGCTAACGCTGACTGGGCCAATGCGCCGGGCTTTTATCAGATCCTGACCGACCAGCCGGGCGCTAAATCCTGGCCGATCGCGGGCGCTACTTTCATTCTGATGCACGCATCGCCAGACGACCCCGCCGCCGCGGCGGAAGCTTTGAAGTTTTTCAGCTGGGCCTATGAAAAGGGCGGGAAGCAGGCCGAGGAACTCGATTATGTGCCGCTGCCGGGAGCGATTGTCGCGTTGATCAAGAAGACCTGGGCCGCCGAGATCAAGGGTGCGGATGGCAAGCCGCTTTTGAACTGAATGTTGGACAAGGGAGGGGCTGCCGTCCTTCCTTCCACGCCATCCCGGCCGTTCGTATCCTCGAATGGCCGGACCACCGGTTGCGCCGGGCCCGGCTGGCTTGTATGGCTCATGCACGACGCAAAACCACAGAGAAAAACGCAGTGGCCAACAATTTGGCGATTGACAACGTCGGACAGGAATCGGCCGAGGCCCGGCTGGCCAAGGCTCTCGTGGGTTTCAAGCTTCGCGACAATGCGTTTCGCCTTCTGACGCTGGCCGCGGCTTGGACAGTTCTGATCCTCCTTGGGGGGGTCATCGCCTCGCTGATCGTTGGCTCCCTGCCGGCCATCAGGGCGTTCGGCCTAGACTTTCTTACGACTGAGGCGTGGAATCCCGTCACCGAGAAGTTCGGCGCGATGGCGCCGGTCTATGGCACGATCGTTACCTCGCTCATCGCCATGGCGATCGCGGTGCCGGTCGGGCTCGGCATCGCGATTTTCCTGACCGAACTTTGCCCCTATGCGCTTCGCCGGCCGATCGGGATCGCGATCGAGCTTCTGGCCGGGATTCCCTCGATCATTTACGGAATCTGGGGCCTTTTCGTGCTCGCGCCCTTCCTGCAGGAGCATGTCCAGCCGGGTCTCATCTCCACTTTCGCCAATGTGCCGGTTCTCTCAAGGCTGTTCGCGGGGCCGCCCTATGGCATTGGAGTGCTGACCGCTGGCGTCATCCTCGCGATTATGGTGCTTCCCATCGTCAGTGCGATCTCCCGCGATGTCTTCGAAACCGTTCCCGCCGTGCTGAAGGAAGCAGCCCATGGCGTCGGTTGCACGACCTGGGAAGTGGTTCGATCGGTCGTGATCCCCTATACGCGCGTCGGCCTTATCGGCGGCGTCATGCTGGGCCTCGGCCGGGCGCTCGGCGAGACCATGGCGGTGACTTTCGTGATCGGCAACGCCCACAAAATCTCCCCTTCTCTGCTTTCGCCAGGCACGACCATCTCGGCAACGATCGCGAATGAATTCACCGAGGCGGTCGGCGACCTTTACACCTCCGCGTTGATCGAACTCGGCCTGATCCTTTTCGTCATCACCTTTTTCATTCTTGCGATATCGCGGTATATGTTGATGCGGCTGCACCAGCGGGAGGGGCGGTAGGCATGCCGATCTATGACACGCGCCTCCGTCGCGACAAGGCCTACCTTGGTCTTTGTTATGTGGCCGTGGCCATTGGCCTCGGTTGGCTGGCGATCATCCTCGCGACGCTCTTGTTCGAAGGCGTTCGCGGTATTTCGCCTGCTGTCTTCACGCAAATGACGCCGCCGCCGGGCTCCGAAGGCGGTCTTTTGAACGCGATCGCCGGCAGCCTGATCATGACCGCTCTCGGCGTCGCCCTCGGCACCCCGCTAGGCATGCTCGCGGGCACGTACATGGCCGAATACGGCCGCCATTCCAAGCTCACGATTGTCGTGCGGTTCATCAACGATATTTTGCTCAGCGCGCCTTCGATCGTGATCGGTCTCTTTGTTTACGAGGTCCTGGTCGTGAGAATGGGCCATTTCTCCGCCCTTGCCGGGGCCGCGTCGCTTGCCGTCATCGTCGTTCCGGTCATCGTGCGCACGACCGAGGACATGCTGCTTCTGGTGCCTGATCCTTTGCGCGAAGCGGCGAGCGCGCTCGGTCTGCCACGCGCCATTGTCATCGGCAAGGTCGCCTATCGCGCCGCCCGCGCAGGTCTCGTCACAGGGGTTCTTCTCGCCATCGCCCGGATCAGCGGCGAAACCGCGCCGCTGCTCTTCACCGCGCTCAACAATCAATTCTTCAGCACGAATTTGAACGCGCCGATGGCGAGCCTGCCCGCCGTCATTTTCCAGTTCGCGCTCAGTCCCTACAAGGAATGGCAGCAGCTTGCTTGGACCGGCGCCCTCCTCATAACCTCGGCCGTTCTTGTGCTTTCCGTTGCTGCGCGCGTGCTCCAAACGGAGAGGCGAGTGAAATGAACACGATGAGCAACGAGCAGGACGACGGGATTAGGCCGGCCGCGGAGAATTCCGCAACAGCAGTGCAGGCCATGAATCCTGTACAAAGCCAACCAGCGGAGAAACCTATACCACAGGCCGTGGCGAAGGCCGCACCTCTCAAGCAGAAGGTTTCGATTCGAGACCTCAAGTTTTACTATGGCGATTCGCTTGCCTTGAAGAGCATCAGCCTCCCCCTTTACGCGCATAGGGCGACGGCTTTTATTGGGCCGTCCGGCTGCGGAAAATCAACGCTTCTGCGGGTGTTGAACCGAATGTACGATCTCTATCCCAATCAGAGGGCCGAGGGAGAAGTGATTCTCGACGGCGTGAATATCCTGCGGCGAGAGCAGGACCTCAATCTGTTGCGTGCCCGGGTCGGCATGGTGTTTCAAAAACCGACCCCTTTTCCGATGTCGATCCACGACAATGTCGCGTTCGGCATCAAACTCTACCAAAGGCTCCCCAAGGCCGAGCTTCGCGATCGCGTCGAGGCCGCGTTGATGCAAGCCGCTCTTTGGGGCGAGGTGAAGGACAAATTGAACGCTTCGGGTCTGTCGCTTTCGGGCGGTCAGCAGCAGCGCCTATGCATCGCGCGCACCGTCGCCCTCCAGCCGGAAGTTATTCTTTTGGACGAACCTTGCTCCGCGCTCGACCCTATCTCGACCGCGAAGATCGAGGAAACGATCGACGACCTAAAGGAAAACTACACCATCGCGATTGTAACTCACAACATGCAGCAGGCGGCGCGCGTCTCGGAACATACCGCGTTCATGTATCTTGGCGAACTCATCGAGTTTGGCGTCACCGCGCAGATCTTCACTTCGCCGGAAAAAAAGCAGACACAAAATTATATTACCGGGCGGTTCGGCTGATCGCGGCGGCAAATGGGAACAGGTTCATGGCCGATCACATCGTCAAAGCTTACGACAAGGAACTCGAAATCCTGGGCCGGAAAATCGCGGAAATGGGCGGCATAGCCGAAAAAATGCTGTCCGATGCCATGGATGCGCTGGTCGGTTTCGACACCAGGCTCGCTCAGACGACCGTCGATAGCGATCCGCGCCTCGACCTATTGCAGCGCGATATCGAGGAACAGGCGATCCTGACCATCGCGCGGCGCCAGCCGATGGCGGTGGATCTGCGCGAGATTATCGCCACGATCCGCATTTCCGGCGATCTCGAGCGGATTGGGGACCGCGCCAAGAACATCGCCAAGCGCGCGATCAAGATCCACTCGGAGATGCACATACCGCGCGCGACCATCGGGCTCAGGTCGATGCATGAATCTGCCGCAATTCTTCTAAAGGACGTGCTCGATGCCTATGCCCAGCGCGATGCCGAGCGCGCACGCGATGTCTGGACCCATGACGCCGACCTCGATGCTCTGGAAGACTCGGTTTTCCGCGACCTCCTCACCTTTATGATGGAAGATCCTCGCAACATTTCGTTTTGCACGCATCTGCTGTTCGTTTCGAAAAACATCGAGAGGATCGGCGACCACGCAACGAATATCGCCGAAACCGTGGTTTATGTGGTTACCGGTGAAACCCTGCCAATGGACCGGCCGAAGGGCCGGACCACCTTATCGGAGGCACCAACGACGGTGGTTTGAACATGGCGAAAGACATGCAAGATGTGAATGAAAGCCGTTCCAATCCCGGCGCGCGCGGCGGCAGCGCGCGTCCTGGTTGTCGAGGACGAGGCGGCGCTCAGCATGCTTCTTTCCTATAATCTTGAGGCGGAAGGCTTCGCCGTGGAGCGGGTCGAGCGTGGCGACGAAGCCGAAATCAGGCTCAGCGAAACGATCCCAGACCTCGTCATTCTCGATTGGATGCTGCCCGGCGTCTCGGGACTTGAAATCTGCCGCCGGATGCGCGCGCGGGAGACGACAAGAAACCTGCCGGTGATCATGCTGACCGCGCGCGGCGAGGAAAGCGAGCGGGTGCGCGGGCTCGCCATCGGCGCCGACGATTACGTCGTCAAGCCGTTTTCGGTTCCCGAGCTCATGGCCCGCGTTCATGCGCTTCTACGCCGCGCGCGGCCAGACCGGGCGAGCGGCGTGCTTTCGGCGGGCGATCTCGATCTCGACCGGCAAAACTGGAGGGTCCGCCGCGCCGGCCGCGAGGTGCATATGGGGCCGACCGAGTTCCGCCTGCTCGACCATCTGATGGGAAAACCAGGCCGGGTATTTTCGCGCGCCCAGCTTCTCGACAGTGTTTGGGGGATTTCGGCGGAAATCGACGAACGCACTGTCGACGTTCATATCGGCCGTTTGCGCAAGGTATTGTCGATGGGGGCGGAAAAGGACCCTATCCGCACGGTGCGCGGCGCCGGCTACGCGTTCGACGAAACTTTTGACCGGATTGGTTGAGAACTTCATGCTTCGGGCCGTGAGCTCGTGGACTCTTTCTCAAATTTTCGCTTTTGAAGATCGAGCCGAGAATACTTCCGAGCCAGCCAACATTTTCCGGTTATAGCTTGGTGGCTTAACCCAGCTTCACTATTTGTAGAAGTCAGAATTTAAGACAACAGACAGCGTCAAATTTCGCCGTTCATGTCATGGCGAGCATTTGAATTTCTTCCCCTCAAGGAACGCCCATGGCTGATAAGGTTGTTGAGAATTTTGGGTGGGAATCCGCCGAAGGTCCGGAATCTTGCGGGATTATCACGCCCAAGGTCCTGTCTTTATTGGCGGGCTCGGCGGCGTGAAGCGGATGCTCGATTTGGGGGCAGGCAACGGCAAGCTTTGTTCGGATTTGGCTCGGGCCGGCTATTATGTGGTGGGGACAGAATATGATCGACAGGGTGTTGCAATTGCTAAGTCGACTTATCCAGGAGTTTCCTTCCAATTACGGAGTACAAGACGACCCTCGGCTTCTCCTGTCACAGGAAAAGCCATTCGACGCGGTTGTATCGACCGAGGTGATCGAACACCTTTTCTCGCCCCATTTGCTTCCGCAGTATGCGGCCGCCGTGCTCAAGGAGGGCGGGTATCTTTTGATCACAACACCTTATCACGGTTATCTTAAAAACCTTGCTCTTTCTATCTTTGACAAATGGGATTTCCATCATCCGGTGTTGCGGAATGGAGGCCACATCAAGTTCTGGAGCCAAGCAACCCTGACCGAATTGCTTTCGCAGAACGGCTTTCGAGTGATCGCTTTCGGCGGGGTCGGCCGTTTCCCCTATTGTGGAAAAGCATGGTTCTCCTCGCGCAAAAGGCATAGAAACTTTGTGTCAGCGGTCGGTTCAAACTCAATTGCGCTCCGCCTCTCCTCCCGCTTCGATCTTGACCACCAAACACCATATCAATTGACGCCTCCGACGTGGATTGACGCCGTCGGCCTTCGCTACGAAAGGTTCGTCTTGCGTCTTGGAAAACGACCTGCCTCGGCGGCTACGATTGCGACAAGAGGTTGGGAGCCATGCCTTTGCCTTCCTATCTCATTACCGCGCTGACTGTCGCTTGTGCGCTGTTCATGGAAAATCTCGACTCGACGGTCATCGCGACATCTTTGCCCGCGATCGCCAAGGATTTGCACGAAGACCCGATTTCCCTAAAACTCGCTCTCACCTCCTACCTCGTTTCGCTCGCGATCTTTATTCCAGCAAGCGGCTGGGCCGCCGACCGTTTTGGCGCGCGAACGATTTTCCGGGCAGCCATCCTTGTCTTCACCTTGGGCTCCATCTCATGCGGCATGGCGCGGACCTTGCTGGGACTTGTCTGCTCTCGCATGATCCAAGGCCTCGGTGGCGCGATGATGGTGCCGGTAGGCCGGCTTTTGCTGTTGCGTTCCGTCGAACGCTCGGAACTCGTGAACGCGCTCTCCTTTCTGACGGTCCCGGCGCTCCTCGGGCCGATGACTGGACCACTGCTCGGCGGCTTCATCACGACCTACTTCCACTGGCGCTGGATATTCTGGATCAACGTGCCGATCGGCGCCATCGGCATCCTCCTTGCCACCTTGTTCCTCGATGATATCAAGGACGAAGCCTGGCCCCTCGACGTGAGCGGCTTTCTTCTCTGTGGCCTCGGGCTTGCTTTTCTCTTGTTCGGGCTTGGCGGCGTGGGGCGCGGCCTCATGCCCTGGCAACCCGCGACGTTGCTGGCGGGCTTCGGTATCCTTGCCCTGGCAGCCTACGGCCTGCACGCCCGCGGCGCCGCATTTCCGCTGCTCGACCTCAAGCTTCTTTCCATCAAGACCTTTCGCGCCAGCGTGGTAGGAGGATCGCTGTTCCGGATCGGCATCGGATCGATTCCCTTTTTGCTTCCCCTGATGTTGCAGACGGGTTTCGACCTAAATGCGTTTCAGTCGGGATCCATCACTTTCATTGCCTCGGCGGGAGCGATGGCAATGAAAGGGACGGCAGCACCTATCCTGCGTCGTTTTGGCTTTCGCCCGGTGCTCGTCTATAATGCCGTTCTGAGCGCTGGGATTCTTGGCTGCTATGGGTTCTTTACCCCTTCAACGCCGGTTGCGCTCATGATGAGCCTGCTTTTTGTTGGCGGCTTCGTGCGGTCGCTCGAATTCACGAGCCTCAATGCGATCGCCTTTGCCGAAATCGACGCGTTGCAAATGAGCCGGGCTGTCAGTCTCTCTTCAGTGGCCCAGCAATTGTCCTTGAGCCTTGGAGTCGCCGCTGGAGCAGGCGCTTTGCAAGGTTTTGCGCTTCTCAACCCCGACACGGACGTTCTCGCCCTCGAAAATTTCAAATGGGCGTTTGTCGCGATGGCGGCGGTCTCGTTGAGCGCGGTCGCTGCGTTCTTGCAACTGCCCGCGGACGCCGGGTCTGAACTCACGCGGAGCCGTTCGGGCAAATCCGCCGAAGCGATCTCGCCCGCGGGGCAATAAGCGGGCCTTCGCTCACCGCTTGCCTTCGCCCCTAAACCCCGTCGCAAGCACGTAAAGCTCAGCTGAATCGGCACGGCTTGCGCGCGGCTTCACGTGGCGCACGGCCGCGAATTCGCTATTGAGACGGGCGAGCAGCTCGTGCTCGGTTCCGCCTTGAAAAACCTTGGCGAGGAAAGCGCCCCCGTCCGTCAAAATTTCGCAGGCGAAATCGGCCGCTAGCTCGACGAGGCCGGCGATCCGCAAATGATCGGTTTTCTTGTGCCCGGTCGCATTCGCCGCCATGTCGGAGAGGACGACGTCCGCCCTTCCGCCGAGCCAATCCTTGAGCAGCAGCGGCGCGTCCACGGCCATGAAATCCAGGACCTTGAAATCGGCGCCGGGCAGCGGCTCGATGTCGAGGAGATCGATGCCGACGATCCTGCCATGGCCGATTTCCGTGCCAACCTTCTGCACGGCCACCTGCGACCACCCCCCCGGTGCGGCGCCGAGATCGACGATTCTTTGGCCCTGTTTCAGGCAACCATAGCGGGCGTCGACCTCAAGCAGCTTATAGGCCGCGCGGGAACGAAAACCCTCCCGCTTGGCCTTTGCCACATAAGGATCGTTGAGCTGGCGCTCGAGCCACAAGGTCGAGGAAAGCGATCGCTTTCGCGCGGTCTTGACCCGCGTCTTCAGCGAGCGTCCGCCTTCGCGCCCGGACAAGGCTCGCGTTTCCATCAACTTTCGGCCCGTGCCGCGTCCCTGTCGGCGCGAATGAGTTGGATCAGCATGCCCTCGCGCAAACCCCGATCGGCGATACGGACCCGGTCTGCCGGGAATGCACGCCGGATCGCCTCGAGAATAGCGCAGCCGGCGAGAACGAGATCGGCGCGGCCATGCCCAATACAACCATTGGCGGCGCGCTCTTCGTAAGTCATCCTGCGCAACCGCGCCACCGCATGATCCACTTGCCCGCTCGACATCCACAAACCGTCGACGCGGCGGCGATCATACCGGGCCAGTCCAAGAAAGACCCCGGCGATCGTCGTCACCGTTCCGGAGGTGCCAAGCAAATGAAAATGCCGTCCGCGCCGCTCGCCGTCCGCCATCGCGACAAAGCTCTCGAGTTCCCGCGCGGCATGAGCGATCATCGCCTCGAACATCGCGCCGGAAACCTCGATGCCGCCGAATTCTTCCGCCAAGGTGACGACGCCGATCTTCAGGGAAACCCAAAAACGGATGCGCTCAAGGGGCGCCATATCGGTCGATTGCGCGCATGGGGGCGCGGCCCCGGCAAGCCAGACAAGCTCCGAAGACCCGCCCCCGATATCGAACAAAATGACGCCTTCGGCGGCGGAATCGGCAAGCGAAACGGAGCCGGCGGCAGCCAGCCGCGCTTCGGTTTCACGATCCACGATCTCGAGATCGAGCCCGGTCGCCGCGCGCACTTTGGCGAGGCATTCGGCGCCGTTGGCTGCCGACCGGCAGGCCTCCGTCGCAATCAATCGCCTGCGGGTTACGCCGCGCGCCTGCATTTTGTCGCGGCATATTTCGAGCGCGCAAAGGGTGCGTTCGATCGCAGCTGCGCCGAGTTCGCCGGTTCGCGATAGACCTTCGCCCAGCCTGACAATCCGGGAAAACGAGTCGATGACACGAAATCCATCTTGGCCGCTGCCCGCGGGCGCCGCCAAGGCGATCAAGAGCCGGCAATTATTAGTGCCGAGATCCAGCGCGGCATACGTGTGTTCTTGCCTTTGCCAGTCGGCCAGGGCGTGAACCGACGCACCGGCGACGGCTTTCGCCGCGCCGCGTCCGGTTAAGTCCGCGCCTTGAACGGCACCCGTCCCGGCGCGCGGACTAGCCCCTCGTGCGCAAATCGCGAGACCTCCGGTTCCGGCGCAATCAATTGGTCCCACGTTACACCCCCGGAGCCTCAGGCAAGCGCACCCCTTCGCACACGGGCGAGTGTATCAAGCCGAACCCTAAACACCAAACGCCGGGCGCGCCAAGCCGTCTGGGCGACGAGGGTGCCCCAGAAGTCCCCTTTCCAGCTGGGGCGGCGCCGTTGACCTCGCAACCGGCCGGCCACAAGGCATCGGGCGCGTCAGGAGATCGCGCGCGCGACTTCGGCCCGCAATGCCGGCAAAACCTCCTGCTCGAACCAAGAATTGCGTTTGATCCAGCCGCTGTTGCGCCAGGAGGGGTGCGGCAGGGCGATGATTTTCGGCCTCTCGCCCGCGAATTCGCGCCAATGGCGAACGATATCGTCAACCTTCAGGACTCTCGGCAATGGCCTTCCGGCCCTTGCGAAATGATAGTCCTGCGCGAAGCGCCCGATCGCGAGGATGCACTCGATTTGCGGCAAATTCGAAAACAATGCGTCATGCCAGGTCTCGCGGCATTCGCGGCGCGGCGGCAGATCGCCCTTGTTGGCATCGTGGCCCGGAAAACAAAAACCCATCGGCACGATCGCGATCCTCGCCTCATCGTAGAACGCTTCGCGCGAAACGCTCATCCATTGCCGCAGGCGATCGCCGGAGGCATCGTTGAAAGGCAGCCCGCTGACATGCACTTTCATGCCTGGCGCCTGGCTGGCGATGAGCAGCCGCGCGGCCGAAGACAGCCGCAGGACGGGACGCGGCTCGTGCGGGAGCGGCGCGCCGCGCGGCGTCTCAACGCAGATACGGCAGGCCCCGATGCGCCCGGCCAGCGCCGCGAGCCCGGAAATCGAATGTCTGTCTGTCATAGCAATCGCTAGTCACGCCGGTTCCGTCCCTGAGTGCCGCACGAGGCCGGTTCGCTCAAGTGAGCGGCGACGGTCCGCTTCACCAGAAAGCCGGCGATTCAAGCCTAATCCCTGGCTTTTCGCAAGCGCCCCGGACCGTCTCGAGCGGTTCTGGGTCATCTTCGAGCTGCTACCTCGCCGGTACGTCCGTTAACGCACATTTTGTTCTATCCCGGCGGTTCCACGCCCGCCGCCCCTGTGAAAAGCGCCGCGGTTTTCAGCGTCAGGCCCAGACCAGTCTTAGTTGCGAACAAATCGAATGCTCGCTTGAGCGGCTCATTAATCTTTTTCCGGCATCGTCGCCGTAATCTTTCGCGCGAAGCGAGAATTGAGCGGGTCTTTTAAAGGATGACCGACGTCACCGCGGAAATTATTGCGCGCGGTTGCGCTAGCGATCCGGCCGCCGCCACCCGGCGCGGACGCCTGGCCGCGGCGCTACGCGAAGCGCGCGAGAAGCTGACGCCGTCGGCATCGAGCCAATCTGGCTTCGACGTCGAATTGCTTCGTCTTTTCGCGAAAGGACGCAGATCGTCGGCCCCCGCCATGGCCGTGCTAGGCGGCGCGGCCGTCACGGTAGCCGCCACATGGGTCGCCATGGACGCGATCCTGATTTGGCTCGCCCTCGATTTCGCGGCGCTCGGTGTGGCTTACCGGATTGCCGGCAAGTTCCTGGACACCGAAGAAACCACGCTCGACGCCAGCCGCTGGCGCCGCAAATTCGTCTTCGGCGAAACGCTCCAGGGAATCGCATGGGCGGCGATCGTTTGGCTGGTTAGCCAGTCCGGTGATCCCGACGCGCGCAGCTTCGTCCTTGTTTTGCTATTGCTCGTCGCGGCAATGAACACGGCGATCTCCGCCTCGATTCCCTCCGCCGTGACCGGCGCCATGACGCCGATGACCGTGGCAATTCTTGGTTTCCTGTGCTCCGCAAGCTTTACCAATGGAAACCTATCGCTGATTGAGTTCGCCTGCGGTACGCAGGCTTATTTTATGCTTCTTGCCAGGAAGCTGCATAGGGCCTCACTCGAAGCGCTTTCGTTTCAAGCCGAAAAGAACGAGCTGATCGCCGAGCTCGAACAAGCCAAGGTAAACAGCGATCTGGCCCGCCGCCGCGCCGAGGCGGCAAATCTCGCCCAATCCCGCTTCCTCGCAACGATGAGCCACGAATTGCGCACGCCGCTCAATGCCATTCTTGGGTTTTCCGAGGTCATGAAAGGCGAATTGTTCGGATCTCACGCCGTCGCTTCCTACAAGGAATATTCATACGACATCCATGCGAGCGGGCAGCACCTTTTGATGCTGATCAACGAAATCCTCGATCTCTCCAGGATAGAGGCCGGACGTTTCGATCTCAAGGAAGAAGCGGTCGTGCTCCCTCATCTTGTCGAGGATTGCCGGCATCTTCTAGGGCTGCGCGCGAAAAAACGGCGGATCGCCATCGAAAAGGCCGTCGAGCCGGATTTGCCGCGGATTTGGACCGACGAACGCGCTATTCGCTAAGTCATATTGAACCTTCTGTCGAACGCGATTAAGTTCACTCCGCAAGGCGGAACGATCAAGATAAGGATCGGCTGGACCGCGAGCGGCGGTCAATATGTGGCCGTGCGCGACAGCGGTCCTGGAATTCCGGAAGACGAGATCCCTATTGTCATGTCCTCGTTCGGCCGTGGCGCGTTCGCGCAAAAAAACGCCGAGGAAGGCTCCGGTCTCGGTTTGCCGATCGTGAAGGGCCTCATTGAACTCCATGGCGGATCCTTCACCCTGAAATCCAAGCTTCGCGAGGGCACCGAAGTCATTGTGATCTTCCCGCCCGAGCGGGTAATGGACGCTTTGCCCGCGGTGGCGGAGGAAAATGCCGGGTCCAGGAACGGAAGCTGGCTCCGGCGCGAACCGGCGCTATGAGCGGAGAAGAACGAGCTATCCTTTCTCCACCATTTCGATTTCTGCGGGGCTGAGGCGAACACCCGCGTCCGCGAGCTCGAAGCCGAACTCGTGCGGCTGAAGGCTCCTTCGACTCCCGCCCCTGACTGGGCCGAGCAAGTCGTGATTTCGCTGAGCGAGGCGGCGCGGCGAATCGAGCATGTGGCGCAGGACCTGAATGACGCCAGCCGCGCGTGAGGCGTGGGACGTGAAGTTGGGACGCAGGCCGATGCTCGAGCTGCATGAGCGGACGATAAAGAAACTCCGGTAGGACGTGCGAACGACAAAGTTGGCTTGGCATGTTGCAAAGGCGGCAGACCGATTCCATTTAGCGAAACTATTACAACAACGTCTCTTTAGCGCTTCACGCGTTCGCCCTTCCTCAGGATGTGTTCGGCGCCGGCCAGGCCCTTTTTATGCGGACCGGCCCAGATAAGATAATAGAGCGGATTGCCGCGTGTGTTCTTGACCAGCCGTGCCGTGGAGACGTTGCCGAAAATGCCGCGCAGGCGGTTACGATACCATTCCAGTAGGTTCATGCCAGAAGCGCTGACCTTGCTTCTCGTCGGACCAAAAAGATCGGCTTTGGATTCGTAGACAAGCGTGTGCCAGTTCTTGGACCCAAAGTACGTATCCAGCGACACTTGCCAGTCTTGCGGAATATCTCCAGATTTTGTGAGCAGACGCTGAATTGCCATACCAAGTGGGAAATTGATAATGATCTCAATGGCTTTCGTCTTTGCGAGCGCCTCGATCGTCGACCACGGGACCTGCATGCCGAACGGATCGAGGAAGACGACGGCACGGTAATGTTGCCAGTCGATGCCGCTCGCTAGCCAGGACAGCAGCGCGACATTGGCATCGCCTTCCCGAACGGTTACGTCACGCGTTAGTGCGTACTCGGCCTTCAGCCCTTTCAGCTCCGCAATCCGCCGTGCATCGCGCTCGACAAAAATGTAGAAATTGAACGGATTTGCGATGTCCAGAGCAACGCGTGGCGAACCCTTAAGGAATTCGACTTCGGCCGCGTCGATTCCGGATCAGGGCCGAACAGCCCGGGCGGTTCAGCGGCTTTTTCTCGCGTCCTAACGCGGGACAGCCCAGGCCCTGCAAAGGCATCGACGAAAATCGTGCCCCGCAGCCAATGACCCTGCTTCTTCAGGACGGTGGTGTAGAAGCTAAGATATTGGCCGAGCGCTTGGAGCTTTTCTTTCGCCCAAGGGCCAACGCTGTTGTCCTTAGGTTTTTTCGTCATTCGGCGGCGATGGGGTAGGGCAGCACTGGTTTGGGAAAATCACTCCACTCGCGCCCGTCGAGCTCACGCCCATTTGATTTTGGACGAAGCCCTCCCCATTGCTTGAAGAAGAAGGCGACTTCCGTTCCCGCAACATTGGTCTCGAACATTGCGAACCCATTCCGGGATCATTGGCCGTGCGCGAGGACCGCTTTCGCCGCCAGCGATCACCCAATCGATTCCGGCAAGATCGAGTTTGCCCATTGGTCCAATCAAAGGTTCGATTGAGACAAAGCGCACACCTGCTGGTGTTCCTGAAGGTGGCGAATCCGGGACTTCTTACTTCCGTCTTCCACGGACACGCCGAACCATATGTGCAACGGGCCACGTGAGCTGAGATAGCGTCGGCGCAGGAAATCACACATCAGCGACGAACGTTTGGTGAGCACCTGAAAGGTGTGCCAGTGCGCCCGCTCCATTGTGTCGAACACGCGGGCGATGAACTCCTTCGGGACCTCTTTGTGAAAGAGATCGCTCATGGAGTTGACAAAGATCATTCGAGGCGCACGCCAGCGCAGGGGCTGAGCAAGACGCCCAGGACGGAGTGTTAGGTCAAAACCCGTTTCGAACGGATGGCCGAGCGTCCCGCGAAAGCGCTCGGAGAAACGCTCGGCATAGCAATGGTCACAGCCTGCACTAATCTTAGTGCAGCCAGTCACCGGGCACGTCGCATCCGTCCATTCGATCGCTGTGATGTCGCCCATAATGCCCTTGAGAACAAAATGTGAACATAACACGAAGAATTCTGACATGTAAAGAGTTAATTGTTTACGCTCACGTTCAGGTGCCTTAAGTCCAAGCACTGACATGACCCTCTTCGACCCTCGCGTGACGCCGGCCCGGCCCGATCTTGCGGCGGCGCAGTTGCGTGGCCAAGTCGCCGCCGATGATTATGTCCAGGGCCGCACGTTGCATGTCTGCGCCGGCACCGCCGATCTGCACCATGCGCCGGCCCCCGATGCGTCCCTCGACACCCAGGCGCTGTTTGGTGAAGAAGTAACTCTTTACGAGGATCACGAAGGCTGGGGTTGGGTCCAGCTCGGGCGCGACGGTTACGTCGGCTATATGTCTATGGCCGCGCTGGCGGAGGGACAGATAAAGCCGACCCACCGCGTAACAGTCAACCGGAGCTTGGTCTATCCGGGGCCGGATCTGAAATTCCCCGCGCGCGACGCCTTGCCGCTTGGCGCCTCTGTTTGCGTGCGCGCGACAATGGGCGGTTACGCCCAGATCGACAATGCCGCTTTCGTCTTCTCGGGTCATCTACTGCCGAGCGGCGAGAACCAAAAGGAATTCGTCGCCGTGGCCGAGCGGCTTTTGCATGCGCCCTATCTCTGGGGCGGCAAAACGAGCCTTGGCATCGATTGCTCTGGCCTCGTGCAGATTTCGCTCGACGCGGCCGGGATTGACGCGCCGCGCGACACCGATTTGCAGGAACAAGCGCTGGGACTGCCAATCGCCGTCGGCACGGACGTTGCGGGCTTGCGGCGCGGCGATCTCGTCTTTTGGCGCGGGCACGTCGGCATCATGTGCAATGAGACCACGCTGCTGCACGCCAACGCCCATCATATGCTGGTTGCAAGCGAACCTTTGCGCATCGCGCGCGACAGAATCCTCGCCAAAACATCGCAGCCGATCAGCGCGATCAAGCGGCTCGAACCGGCTTGAACATAGGCGGAGAGATCAGCGCGGCCACCGTGGATATCCGCGCAGCAAACCGGCGATTATGGCGGCGGCGAGGACAACGCCTGCCACGGGAATCAAAATTAGAAAAGCGCCCACCACAAAAATGAGCAGCGCGATCAAAATAATACCGCCCAGCAAGAAGAACGGCAGGAGGCCAAACCGCCCGATCTTGGTAACATAGATGCGGTGGCTGCCGCGCTCGACCTCCCTCGCCCAGAACGTGCTTTCCAGCTCGCTGCCGTCGGCGCGGCCTGGGGGGATAACCTCTGGCTCGGAACGATGCTCTTCGTGGTCGATCATGGTTCTATGGTCACATGCTAAGGGTTTCCCGCCCTAAATAGGGATGGTTCCTAACGGCCGCAACTGTTCCTTGCGGCGAACAAGAAGGCTATGGTCGAGTCGACCGGCGGGACGCCGCTTTTACCGGAGAACAGCCAGGAGCGGGGTGCCGCTCGATGCCGGCCAAGCTTCGCGCATGAACGAAGCGTGCCCGCCGTGCGGCGTGTCCTCGCCCCCTGGAAACCGCGCCGATCGCCGTGCTCTTCCAGCCGGAAAACGAACCCCAACTTGCAGTTGCGGTAGGATGCCGCGCGTGGACGGCGGCGTAGCAAACCAATGTTTAAGAGGAGTTTCCCGCCGGTCACAGCGGCGAACGATGATAGTGCTTCCTGGCTCGCGACCTATCAAGGAGCAACTTCCAGCCGTCCTTTCATTCCCGGATGGAAGCGGCACACGTAGGTCACGCCACCAGCCCGCTTCAAAATCGTCCGGCCCGTAGCTCCGGCCGGGAGATCGACGTCGAAGCTCCCGTCCGTCGCGGTTGCCGTGTGGCGCAGGATATCGGAATTCGTCCACTCGACGATGTCGTTCACATGCAGCCCGCCGGGCGCGGTTCCAAACGCCAGTTTGTCGACTCCGATCCTATGCACCCGCGGATCGGCACCAAACGAGGGAGACGCGAGCGAGACAAAGCAGAATGCCAGCGCTCCCCCTGTCCTTATCTTCGATCGAATCGGCATCGGAGCCTACTTCAGCTCGCTCACGAGATGCTCGGCATGCTTTTGATGCTCCTGGAAGAGCTTGAGGCCGGTTTGCAGCAAGCTCTTGAGCTCGCCGTTTTGTGCGTCGGGGATCAGCGTTTTTTCGAGCGCTGCAATGACGGTCTGATGATAGGCCACCTCGTTCGCGGCATAGGCTTTGTCAAAGGCCGCGCCGCTCAATTGCAACAGCTCGACCTGCTTTTCGGACGCCGAATCGACCAAGGATTTGCTGGTATCGTTATCCTCCGGCTTCACATTCAGCTTGTCGAGCAAGGCGAGCACCTTTTTACTCACTGCCTCGTGATCCCGGACCATCTCGTCGGCGAAGGAACGGACAGCTCTGGTTTTCGTCTTCTCCAGCGCGAGATTGGCCGCCGCGATGTCGATCTGGTCTGCCGTGTAGGCAATGTCGGCGATTTGAGGATCGGTGGGTTTTTCCGTGCTCTGATCCGTGTTTTGAGCCATGGCGCTGGCGGCGGCGAAACAAACGGCGGCAGTCAAAACCGAGATCTTTAATATGGAACTTATGTGGAACATACTGACCTCCCTGACCTGATTGTAAACAGCCCTCTGGCAGGCTGTTACGAGCATTGGACGCGGAAGGGAAAAAATGTCAACTGGCCGCGAATGCGACAGCCGGAAAACCGTATGATTGCCGAGCCTCGACCGCGCCGCCGCAGGCGATATCGGGCAGTAGCTCGCCATTCAGGCTTCAAGCCAGGCTCCTCAGTCTCTCGACTATCTTCAATGTCGCCGCCGCGCTCCCGGCGGGACAGGCGACGCTCGACCTCTTCGCGCCCGGCCGAAGCCACGACGTTGTGTGGGCGACAGGCGCCGGGGCCGTCTGGTTCCTTGGCGTGCTGACGCTCGTTACCTTCGGCATCACGGCAAGCGCCAAGGCGCAGGTGGTTTTGACTCTGCTGGAGTCCGGCGCCATCATTCTCGTATGCGGCCTCGCGATCTTTAAACGCGCGCGCCGTGCCGGCCGCCGCCTTCTCCTGGGATTGGTTTTTTCCTTCGGCTTTTGGCACATTCCAATCATTTTCGGCCGGAATGCTGGTGGCGCTTTTCTACTATTTCAGCTGGGACGTATCCGCGAACCTCGCGGAAGAAACGGCTGACGCCAACATGGCCTCGGGGATCGCCTGCATCCTAGGGGTGTTGGTGACGGCCGGCTTGTTTGTTCTGGCGCAGGTCGCGGTCCAGATGGCTCTGACGCAAAGCGAGATTCAGGCGAATGGCGGCAAGAGCGCAGAGAGCCAAGCGGCGCTGATGCTGCACAAGACGCGCGGGCTGCTGATCAAGCAACGGACGATGAGCGTCAACGCCTTGCGCGGTCATCTTGCGGAGTTCGGCCTTGTCGCCGCCAAGGGGATCGGCCGCGTCGACGAGTTGATTGCAAAGGCCGAGACGGGTGCGACGCTTCCAGACATCGCCAAGGCGGCCTTGAAGGTTCTTGCCGAACATCTGGAGACGATCGAGGCAAAGATCGCCGAACTCGACGCAAAGATCGCGAGCGCCCATGCGCAAAACCCGATCAGGCGATTGCTGGCCGGGATTCCAGGCATCGGAAAAATCGCCGCCTCGGCGATCGCCGCCAGCGCGTCAGACCCGAGTGTGTTCAAGTCAGGGCGCGACTTCGCCGCCTGGCTCGGAGCAACGCCCCGGCAAAACTCGAGCGGCGGCAAGGAGAAGCTGGGCTCCATCACCAAACAGGGCAACCGCTACATCAGACGGCTGCTCGTGCTGGGCGCGACATCGTTGGCTCGCGTGTGGCACACAAGCGGAAAGGCGTCCTACGAGATTGGCTGGTCGCGCTTCTCGCGCACAAGCCCGCGAGACTGGTCACCGTCGCTTTGGCCAACAAGCTCGCACGGATCATATGGGCCGTTATGACGACCGGCGAGGCGTTTCGCACGCAGGTCTTCGAACGAGCCTAGGGAAACGCTGCCGATGGCGTAACTTTTCAGAATCTTCAGTTTGGCGAGGGCGAAACAGACGTGATGAACGACACGGTCGAGATCGAAGACGAGGGACACCCCGTATCCTGTCACGAGCGCAAAGCTCGCATCCTTGATTGGGGCCTTCGCCGTCGAACTTCATCAGGGCCAGCGGAAATATCCGCACGAAAAGGCCGGACATATGACCGCAAGCTACCGACACGTTCAGGACGAAAGAAAACCACTTGCCAATCGGGGCCGTCCACATATGACAGGATCGACCCGCTCGCCAAACTCGCCGCCATGAGATGAATGGCAAGTTGCGAATTCCCGCGCCGGTCGGACGAGTCAAGGCCGCAAGCCGCGCAAGCGCTCGCCCTGACGCGGCCGGCCCGGACAACACTTTCATCAAGAGATCCCCCTTGACTCGCAAGACAGTCGCTGAGGAGCCGCCACCGGCGGCGTCTCGAAGGATGGTTTGCGCGGTTGCCGGGGCGCCTCTCCAGTCGCCCGCTTTCATTGCGTTCACTTTGCGAATCGCTGCCTCTCGCCTTCGGGGCTATGTCGAACCGGCTCGCGCCGGACGCTCCGCTTTCGACGTTGACGCTGCTCTCGGCTCGCTCGCAATGGAACCTTGGGCTTCCTTCCGCTTGCCCTTCGAGGCGGCCCTTCGGGCTTCCTAAGGGTGAGGGCTTGGGTTCTTTGCGGCTTTTTGCAACAGGGGCTAATTGTCGTGTCTCAACAGGT
>QHBR01000405.1 GCA_003244015.1 Hyphomicrobiales bacterium
CTGCAATCGCTGATGAACTCGGCATAAACCTCACCTCCGTGGCGGATTCGACCAGAAGGCTTTATCACACTCTCGATGTGCACAATTCCACCGAGCTCGGCACGAAAATCTGGCTTGGCCAAAAATAAGCCGCAGGGCTCTCACGGCGCCAACATAGCGCGTAATTCCATCTTCGGCTAAGTCAGCGATCCATTCTTCCTGCCCGCGTTCCGGCGTCTTCTGGCCGCCCATTTGGGACCACCTAGCCACGCGGCGCGGAGCCGGTTAAAAGGGGCCCAAATTCGAAGCCGCGTTGCTCCCGCCACGCAAGTTCCAAGGAACATCGGTCAAGCTTGCTTTAGAACACGTTTGGATAAATATATTCCTCGATTACGCGTTCTAGGAAAAAGATCAATAAAAGCAAAATAACGGGCGAAATATCGATACCGCCAAGATTCGGTATCATTCCCCGGATCGGGCGGAGCAGCGGTTCCGTCAACGCGGTCACAAGGTTCCATATCGATCGGACGACATCGTTATAGCGGTTGACGACATTAAAGGCGACGAGCCAGGAGAGGATCGCCGCAGCGATAATCACATAAACATAAAGCTGTAGAACGACTAAAAGCACGTCGAGAAGTGCGCGCATTGGAGCTCCGGACCGCTTGCTTGGACTAAGCTCGTTTACGCGGCCCGGGCCTTGCTGGCAAGGGGGGCCTGAAACGTGCCACGATGGATTCGATGTCTAGGTCCGGCCGGCAGCAACAACCTTGCATGCGCTTTGCCGCTCGCGTAAATAGCGATTTTGGGGGCTGTAGCTCAGATGGGAGAGCGCTGCAATCGCACTGCAGAGGTCAGGGGTTCGATTCCCCTCAGCTCCACCATCCAAAACCGGAACGTTTGCTGCACTTCATGCAACCTCCGTTTTCGTATGTTCGAACTTAGATGAAAATCATGTCGAATTACGCCAACCCAGCCAATTTCCTGCGGCTTGCCAGAGTGTTCGTGCCGTTATCGGCGACGCTTACTGCGCTCTTGCTCGGCGTTGGCCTTTATCTCGCCTGGTTCGTCGCCCCTCCCGATTATCAACAAGGCGAGACGGTCCGGATCATGTATCTGCATGTGCCCGCGGCCTGGCTTGCCATGTTGATCTATGGCGTCATGACCTCGGCGGCCCTCGGCACGCTCGTCTGGCGCCATCCTCTGGCCGACGCGGCGCAAAAGCCGGCGGCGGCGCTTGGCGCCAGTTTCACCTTGCTCTGCCTTGGCACCGGCTCGCTCTGGGGCAAGCCCATGTGGGGCGCTTGGTGGGTCTGGGATGCGCGCCTTACCTCGGTCCTTGTGCTTTTCCTGATCTATCTCGGCCTCGTCGCCTTGTGGCGCACGATCGAGGATCCCGGCAAGGCCGCCCGCGCTGCAGCGATATTCACCCTTGTCGGCGCGGTCAACATTCCGATCATCAAATTTTCCGTGGATTGGTGGAACACCCTGCATCAGCCAGCCTCGGTCTTCCGCCTCGGCGGTCCCGCGATCGCGCCGTCGATGCTGTGGCCGCTCGTGGTGATGGCGTTCGCCTTCACCTTTCTGTTCGTCACGCTCTACCTCATGGCGATCCGCAACGAGATCCTCCGCAGGCGCCTGCGCCGTCTGTCGATCCTGGCGGCGGGCGCGCCGGAGCAGGGGCCAGCACGCGCGGCATGGGAGGCGGCTTATGAGCCGTGATCCGCATCTTGGCTTCGTTATCGCGGCCTATGCCCTTGCCTTCGCGATCGTGACGGGAATGATCGTGACGATCTTGGCCGATTACCTGTGCTTGAAACAGGCGCTTTCGTCGTTGTCGCGCGGGACTCGCCAAGACCCGGATATTGGTCGTGGGGATTTGAATCCACAAAACCCGGACCCGGAAAGCTTCGAATAGGATGACGGCAACCGTGCCACGGCGAGAAGTGGAACCGCCTGCCACGCGGCGGCCGCTTCTCATTTTTGTACCCTTGGTACTTTTCGCCGCGCTGGCGGCGCTGTTCGTGGTCCGGCTCTATTCCGGCGATGCGTCGCTTCTGCCGTCCGCGCTCATCGGCAGGCAAGTCCCGGCTTTCGCATTGCCGCCCGTCGAAGGTCTGCCGGACAAGCCCGGATTTTCGGACGCGGATCTCCGCCACGGCAAAGCGACGCTCGTCAATGTCTTTGCCTCCTGGTGCGTGCCTTGCCACCAAGAGCATGAGCTCATCATGCGGCTTTCGGCGGACCCTGCTCTTTTACGCACGGGAACGCGTGTGTTTGGGCTTGCCTACAAGGACGAGCCAGAAAACATAAGGCGCTTTCTCGCCGAGGCAGGCGATCCCTTCGCGCGGATCGGCGCCGACCGCAAGGGGCGAACCGCGATCGACTTTGGCGTCTACGGCGTGCCCGAAACGTTTGTTGTTAAGGGCGACGGCACGATCGTCTACCGTCTCGCAGGACCGATCGGCGAGGAGAGCTATCGGGACGTAATTGTGCCCGAGATTGAAAAAGCGTCACGGTGACCCGGCGCAATCCCACAAGCCGAGGCTCGTTCCCGGTATATCCAATCCTACCAAAATGTTTCGAGACCTGGGCGCGGGTCTGTTCTCATTTGTTCGAAGGGACAGGTTGCAACGGCGGATGAGATCCGGGCCCCTTTGGGGGATCGCTGCGGCCCGGAAGTTGCTGGTTGAGGATTGAGAGGGCGCTGGCCC
>QHBR01000243.1 GCA_003244015.1 Hyphomicrobiales bacterium
CAAAAAGCGAATCTCTGCTTAGGTGTTGGCCACTAGGTCGCTTGGCCCGCCTGATTTCGAAGACCGCGGATGCGATCGTGATTTTCCTTCACCCCTTGGTACTGGCGCTGCACAATCGTTTTTACATTCGGCCAGCACCGCGTGTTCGTCCTTTCCAGTGATCGAAGACTTGATGTTGGTCCAAGCGCGGTGAAGCGAACCGCCGACCGTGCCGGAGGCTGCCGGTTCGCCGCCGAGCCTCCGTATCTCAGCCTCCAATTCGTCAGCGCCCTCGTCGCATCTTCGGGCGGCAGACTCGAACACCGTCTTCAGGCGAGCGCTCGTAACGCCTTCGGCGCATGCACGAAAACCGCGCTCACCGTCTTTTGTCGTCTCCAGCAGATCGTTCAACGTCGCGATCACCTTTTGATTGTCCATTCGATTCCTCCCATTTGTTAGTTCGATCAGATACCTTTTGATCAGCCGGACAATTTTGGGGGAGCATCATCTTGCCGTGACGCCGCCAAATGCGCCAGCGCATCGTCTATAAGACGACGCGGGTCCGTCTCGCCGCGCTCAGCCATGGCAATTATGCGTCTGGCCAACGCTTCGCGGGTTGAGGCCGCTCGGCCATTCAGGGCCAAGTCGCTGCCCGACGATATTACCGTTTTCCAAGCAGAGTCGAATGCGATCTCCAAAACGCGCACTGATTCCGGATCGAAGGCGTTTTGTGCGAGCGATGCAATGAACGGCATGACCAGACTCACTTAGAGGCGGGAGCAATGCGGCCTCTCAGCCACCGGACGCCCTAGGCGCCCATGTCGGTAATAGCGCTATCCCACCTGCGCGCGCCTGATTACGTCAAAAGACACAGTTTCAAAAAGAAAAACGAGGCGGAGCACGCTGCGTAGTAGTTTCGCAAGGCGGGTCTGCGTTGTCAGTGCACCGAACGAAATGGCTCCAATATTTGATCGATCCGCCGCGAAAAGTGTGGCATAGCGTAGATCGAGGCTGGCAGTCGATCAGGGGAAGCTTTCGGCATGCGGGTGAGCTGTTTCAAATGCGCATTGCGTGCGTGCGGTCTTTTCAAGCCCGTGACCCCTGCCGAACTAAGTTTCATCAACGACATCAAAAGCGGTCATCTGACCTTGCCGGCTGGCACCGAGATCATCCACGCCGATGACGACAACCCAGACCTTTATACGGTGTATTCAGGCTGGGCATTCCGCTTCAAGACCCTGCCGGATGGCCGCCGCCAGATTTTGAACTTTCTGCTACCCGGCGATCTACTCGGGCTGCAGGCGGCGATGTTCGATGCCGCGCAGCACGGAATTGAGGCTTTGACGGACATCGAACTGTGCTTGCTGCCACGGCGCAAGATCTGGGCTCTGTTCGGCCAAAGGCCGGAACTTGCGTTCGACGTTACCTGGCTTGGTTCGCGCGAAGAGAGCTACGTCGACGAGAACCTGATGAGCGTGGGCCGCCGGAGCGCTGCGGAGCGGATCGCGGCCCTGATCGTCACGCTCTACAAACGAGCCGATGCGCTGGGTCTTGTTTCTAAAGGAACATTTGCTTTTCCGTTAAATCAACAGCACCTCGCGGATGCGCTCGGTCTGTCGCGCGTGCACACCAACAAGACGATGGCGCGGCTCCGGCGAATGGGAATGTTCACGCAGGCGAATGGGTCGCTCACGCTGACGAACCCGCGTGTGTTGGAGCGCATCGCACAACATTTCGACGAGGAGGTGGCGCTGCGGCCACTGGTTTGAGCCGCGACCGATTTTCAGATACCTGTGCTCCTCGGAAGCCACTGACACATTCTCTGGTCCGACAGCCTTTGAAGCGACGGCCGGCAATGGCTTCGGGGAATTGCCATCTTTTCGGGCGCGACTCGTCAGCTTGCGGTTTCTACCGGACGCATCCTCAAGGGCGCAAAGCCCCGCCGATCTGCCGGTTGGCGAGCCGACCAAGTTCGAGCTGGTCATCACCTCAAGATCGCCAAGACGCTCGGTGTACCGCCGATGCTGATCGCCCGCGCCACCCAAATAACACTGGCCGACTTCCGTTTGTGGCGCTGAACGGTCGTTGCGGCAACGCCAGCGTAGCGTCCAATGAGGCGGTAAGCCGAGATTCAAACTAACCCGCTACTCGCTGTGGCGAAATGTACCGGCAGGCCCGCCTGTGAATAAGCGGGGACAAGCGCGATAGGCCTTTACGAGGCGTGCCGAATCCGGGCATTTAACCCTTGGGCACCGCCATGCGATTTCCGCCGTCCTTTCTCGATGAGATTAAAGCCAGGCTTCCGGTCTCGGAGGTTGTGCGCGGTCGCGTCAAATTGGTGCGGGCCGGGCGCTAATGGAGGGGGCTTTCGCCCTTCAATGCGGAAAAAACGCCGTCCTTTTTTGTCAATGACCAGAAAATGGCCTGGTTCGACTTTTCCGCCGGCAAAAACGGCAATATTTTCGATTTTGTGATGGAGACAGAAGGGCTTTCGTTCCCCGACGCGGTCGAGCGTCTCGCGCATGACGCGGGGCTTGCCCTGCCGAAGAAACCTGTGGAAAGCAGGGAATACCACAAAAATTCCCTACATTTGATCTTCGTTTGTTCTATAATTAAACCACCGGCGTTTGGCTCGGAAGGCAGATGTGAAAATAGAGAATGCTTTTCCAGCAGTCATTTCTGGATGAAATTCGCGCCCGTATTCCGGTTTCGGAAGTCGTAGGCAAGCGCGTAAAACTGCGCAAACAGGGCCGCGAGTGGGTGGGTCTTTCACCATTCAATTCGGAAAAGACGCCTTCATTTTTCGTCAATGATAACAAAGGGTTTTACCACGATTTTTCGTCCGGGGCGCACGGAGATGTCTTCAAATTTTTGATGGACACTGAGGGGCTCAGCTTTCGTGATGCAGTGGAGCGCCTTGCCTCGATGGCGGGCGTTTCCCTTCCGGCCAATTCTCCAGAGGCGGAGCAGCGGGAGGCTAAGAGAAGGAGTCTGTATGAAATTCTAGAAATGGCATGCCAGTTCTTTGAAAGCCGACTAGGGTCTACCATTGGGGCTTCGGCACGAGAATACTTAGATAAGCGCTCGATAATATCTACAACTCGAACAGAGTTTCGCTTGGGTTTTGCACCCGATGGAAGGGATTCGTTAAAGTATTTTCTTCTTCAGAACGGATTAGAAGAGAAACAACTAAGAGAATGTGGATTAATTATTATTCCGGAAGACGGTAGAGTGTCTTACGATCGCTTCCGAAATAGAATAATAATACCAATCCAAGACTCCAATGGTAGAGTTGTTGGTTTCGGAGGACGCGGCTTAAGCACTGATACAAAGCCAAAGTATTTAAACTCGCCTGAGACCGAACTCTTTCACAAAGGAGAGTTGATTTTCAATTCTCATCGAGCGCGGTCGCCCGCTCATGAGCTTGGTACTATAGTTGTTGTCGAAGGATATCTTGATGCAATTTCCGTTTTTCAGGCGGGCTTTAAAGCAACTGTCGCGACACTCGGCACTGCAATTACGCCCGAACAAATTAAATTGCTTTGGCGCCTCGGATCTGAGCCAGTTATTTGCTTTGACGGAGACAAGGCAGGTCGTGCGGCTGCTCACAGAGCAATTGATCAAATATTGCCGCTCCTAGGCTCTGGACATTCGTTCAATTTCGCGTTCTTACCCGAAAACCAAGATCCTGATGACCTGATAAAGACAGGAGGTATTTCGAAGTTTTATCAGGTTTTAGAGATGGCAAATTCAATGTGGGATGTTCTCTGGAGACGAGAGACCGCGAATACGCGTATCACTAAGCCGGAGCACCGGGCTGAATTAGAAAAACGCCTCCAAGCTTTGACGTCACTAATTCCTGATAGTCTTGTACGGAAGCATTACAAGTTAAAGGTAAGACTATGTTTAATGGATCTATTTTGGAAACATGATAGATTAAATAGATCAGGACGAGCAGGAAATACGGTGTCATATCTATATCAAAGCGAGTTGATTCAGGGCGGTCCAACAAGAGGTATTGGCGCCGAGCGACTTTTCTTAGGTTTGTGTGTCGAGTACCCGGAAAATGTAGTGGATCGAATCGAGCGCATTGCTGTTTTGAATTTTAGAGGAGGCGGTCCGGACCTTTTGTACAAAAGATTTCTACACGATCTTATATTAATATTTATTGAAAATGAAAGCGTAACAACTGATGTGATTTATAGGAAGGTCAGTGCTGAGTTTTACTTTGTTCTTGAGGAGTTACATGGTAGCAAAACAGCAAGTCTTCCGAGTGGACACAGACTTTTGTCTCGTTTGCCTATCCTGAAAACGCACCCGTATCCCGATTTCATCGTCAAATTGTTTCTATATTACATAGATTTCTTTGATTTACGTGATATGGAGGATGAGATCGCCGCAATTGTAAAAGACTACCCAGCCGAGCCTGAAAATGAGGTAGAGGAGCAACTCCTTGCACGACAGAGTGAGATCCTAAATCTGAGGGAACGCATTCGTCACTATGATAATTCGATCGCTGAAGAAGCCGCAAATTTGAAAACGCTTGCTGGACAGAAAGCGAAGTTTGCTAGTCTTGTGGCCTGAGGCGCCTCTGTTCCGGTCCGAAAAACCGAACCTTCCCCCGCGCGACGGGCTGATTTTATTGCTTCTACTCAATCATCCGGGATTGATCGGCCGGCATATCGAGGACCTGGCCGAGATCGCCTTTTCAAGCGCCGAAGCGGGCGCGTTACGCGATGCGCTTCTCGGTTCCGCCGCCGCGGCGCATCTTCCTTCGCAAACCCTTGACGAGCCAAGCCCGGAAGCGCCAAGCCTTCGCGCCGCCGTCGAAGGCCAAGGATTCGGAGCGATCCTGCAACAGCTCGACGGAATGGCCGCGCATGCGTCGCATTGGTATGCTAAAGCTGGAGCCGCCGTTTTGAAGCAAGCCTTGAGCTTGCACCGCCGCGCAAGGACGCTACATAGGGAGTTGCAATTGGCTGAATTGGCTCTAGGTAAGGACTCCAGCGACGCCAATCTCGGCCGTCTCAAGGATATTCAGGCGCAATTGCCGGCGCTCGGCGGGATCGAGGCGCTGTCGAAGGCTTTGGCGTACAATCGGGGCGTCCGAGCGGAACCTTATGAGCGGCTTGGAGGAGCGGGACGTTGTTTTGGCGGCGGGTCCCGCATGCCTGGAAATAGCGGCGTGCACCGGGACTGAATTTTCTAAGATGAACGGTTGAAGCACGCTGCGCGGACACGATGTTGAAGAGGGGCTTTGACCGCCCATCCGCCCATTTTTTGAGGTGCAGGGCCGCGCTCCCCCTCGGACCCGCGGGGCACAGCGTCTAATGGGATTTTCTTTCAGATTCAAAGAGTTGGAACATGTCGGAATCGAAAAAGCCGGTCAACTTTTTCGGAACATGCTCGAGGGCTGACAAGGCCTTAGTTCAAGAAAGCTTCCGCACAAGGAAACATCTGCCGTAATTTTCCTCAAATTTGGAGGCCTTTGATGGCGAAAAAGGAAATTTGGAGGCCTTTGATGGCGAAAAAGGACAGTGCGAATCCCGGCGCGGAACGTGGCGCGGTCGAAGTCGCCGACGGCCCCCTGCTCGATCTCACCGATGCCGCGGTCAAGCGGATGATCAAGCTTGCCAAGAAGCGGGGCTTTGTTACTTACGCGGAATTGAATGCCGTGCTTCCGTCCGAGGAAGTCAATTCCGAGCAAATCGAAGACATTTTAGCGATGCTGAGCGAAATGGGCATCAATGTCATCGAGAACGAGGAACACGACGACGCGTCGACCGAGGAATCCGCCGCGGAAGAAGAGGCGGAGGGCGGCGACCTGGTCGAGGCGACGCAGGCGAAGGCGAAGGCGGTCACCGCACGTTCGTCCGAACCCGCCGATCGCACCGACGATCCGGTCAGGATGTATCTGCGCGAAATGGGCTCGGTCGAACTCTTGTCCCGCGAGGGCGAAATCGCCATCGCCAAGCGCATCGAGGCTGGCCGCGAGGCGATGATCGCAGGACTTTGCGAAAGCCCGCTTACCTTTCAGGCAATCATCATTTGGCGCGACGAAGTAAACGACAGCAAGGTTCCGTTGCGCGACATCATCGATCTCGAAGCGACTTATGCGGGTCCCGATGGCAAGAACACCCCCAAGATAGACATGACGGCGCCAGGAGCCGCCGAAGCGCTGGCCGCGCAACAGGCGCCGGCGATCGCACCGCTCGACCCGCCGGCGCGGCTGCGGCCGGCAAGCGAGGACGGCGGCGTCGATGCGCCAATTCCCGAAGAGGCCTTCGACGAGGAAGACGACATGGACAACTCGGTCTCCTTGTCGGCAATGGAGGCTGAACTCAAGCCCAAGGTTCTCGAAACGTTCGAGAGGATCGCCAGCGCCTACAAAAAGCTCCGGCGCCTGCAGGATCAAAACGTCGTCAATAAGCTGAAGAATGAAACCCTAACCCCGTCCCAGGAGCGCAAATACAAAACGCTCAAGAAGGAAATTGTCGCCTACGTCAAATCGCTTTCGCTCAATCCGAACCGGATCGAGGCGCTGGTCGATCAGCTTTACGACATCAACAAGCGCTTGATTGGGCTTGAGACAAGGCTGTTGCGGCTGGCCGAAGGTTCGGGTGTCAGGCGCGAGGATTTTCTCAAAAATTACCAGAATTCCGAGCTCGATCCGAAATGGCTTTTGCGGGTGTCGAAACTCGGCGGCCGCGGCTGGAAGGATTTCGTTGCCCGCGCGAAGGAGCAGATCAAGGAGCTGCTTTCGGAAATTCACGGGCTCGCGACCGAGACGGGTCTCGAGATTCAGGAATTTCGCCGAATCGTCCATCTGGTTCAAAAGGGCGAGCGAGAGGCGCGGCAAGCCAAGAAGGAAATGGTGGAGGCGAACCTCCGCCTGGTGATTTCGATCGCCAAGAAATACACCAATCGCGGCTTGCAATTCTTGGATTTGATTCAAGAGGGCAATATCGGCCTGATGAAGGCCGTCGATAAATTCGAATACAGGCGCGGCTACAAATTCTCGACTTATGCGACCTGGTGGATAAGACAGGCGATCACCCGCTCGATCGCCGATCAAGCAAGAACGATCCGCATCCCGGTGCATATGATCGAGACGATCAACAAGATCATGCGGACCTCGCGCCAGATGCTGCATGAGATCGGCCGCGAGCCGACGCCCGAGGAACTCGCGGAAAAACTTGCGATGCCGCTCGAAAAAGTGCGCAAGGTCTTGAAGATCGCCAAGGAGCCGGTCTCGCTCGAAACCCCGATCGGCGACGAGGAGGATTCCCATCTTGGCGATTTCATCGAGGACAAGAATGCGATTTTGCCGATCGACGCCGCGATCCAATCGAATCTTCGCGAGACGACAACTCGCGTGCTCGCCTCCTTGACGCCGCGCGAGGAGCGCGTGTTGCGCATGCGCTTCGGGATTGGCATGAACACCGATCATACGCTGGAAGAAGTCGGCCAGCAATTCTCGGTGACGCGGGAACGCATTCGCCAAATCGAAGCCAAGGCGCTCCGCAAGCTGAAACATCCCTCGCGCTCGCGCAAGCTGCGGAGTTTCTTGGATAATTGAGAGAGGCGCGGCTCGGCGGAAGGGATGCGCCCGCGCATCCGGGCCAGATGGCGCTCCTTGGGTGTCGCTTCCTATCGCCGGGGCAGAAATCTTTGAAATAAAAAGGTGACGAGTTTCTTTCTGCAGCGCTTCCGTGCTCGTTGAACACGGTGCGATAAGTTCGACTTACCGCACCAGTCTCGTTAATCCGTACCAGTCGCACCGAAAACCTAAACTCGGCACCACAATCGGCGGCTTCGTCGTGTCTCGCGACCGGAATTTTTTTGAAAGATGAATTAACCTGACTGCCACTCTTTGATGAAATCAAACTGGTGGATGAGATTTATAACATTCAGCGTCAGGTTGTCGCGGATGGAATAGCCGACAAAGAGTTCGAGACCGAGAGCTGTAGCGGCAGTCGCCCATACAGGTGCGCGCGAAGCGAACAGGAAACCAACAATCATGGCGATTGTGTCTGATACCGAATTGATGACGCTATCCCCTACATAGCCCTGTGCGAGTGCTTGTTCACGGTAGTGATTGATGACCGTCGGCGTGTTCTCAGTAATTTCCCACGCAACTTCCATTCCTGTCGCGATCGCGAGACGCATGAGGATTGGCATTCGCGGAAACAGGAGCCAGAGCAATAGATAGAACACGAATCCATGAATGATGTGTGAGAAGCTATACCAATCCGTAAGATGCTGTGAATTCCCGCTTCCGAGTACGACTCCTTCCCATACTTTCACATATCCACAGGTGCAGATGGTCGGCTGTCCGAAAATATGCAATGTAAGTGCCTGCACTGCGATGAAAAGGACCGCAATGCCGACATCGATTCGCCAATCTGAAAACCAACTCATCGAGTAAATATCGCACACGCCTGCAAGGCGCCGTAGCGGCCGCGACGAAATTCTCCAGGCTCATTTTCCGCTAAGCGGCACTGGGCTTTCCGCGATGCGGACAAAACCTTGCGCGAGTGCGAGGGGCTTTACCGCGGCTCCACTGAAATGGCCGGGGTCGAGATCGCTTGCCGGCGTGGCATTGAAGGCCGAGACATAAGCCGCCGAAGGCCGGTTCGAAAGCGCATCGGGAATATTGCGGGCCGCCAGGCGCAGGCCGGTGAAGGACTGTCCAAGGATCGACTGCGTCTGGAAACTCGCGGTTGAAATATCGCTCATGGTGCCGCCCGGCGTCTTGCTCGGCACCGCTCCGCGCGGATCCTCCATCGGTGTCTCCGATGCGAACGCAAGCACTTGCTTTGGCACGCTGGCGCGATCCTTGGGCCCTTGGGTAATCACAACGGGGAGATTTGCCGCGCGTGCCAAGGGCGACTTTGCGCTTGACGCGGCGGCGTCGCTAATCGTTTCGTTCTTGGTGCCGCTCTTGGCAGCCTGTGCGCTGCCTTCGCCTTGAGTCTGAACGGCCGCGAGCGCGGCCACGCGGGTGGCCGAGGTCGGCCGAGCGGGCGGGGTAGGCATATCGGCGAAGGCGACCGCGACATCGCCGGGCCGCGCTGGACGGGGAGGCGGTACGGGCGCTGTTGCCGCGAAGGCGGAGCCTTTGTCGATCTTTTCTTTCAGGATATCCGCCGCCGCCGCGTCCCGCCCTTGCCGCTCGTCGCGGCCTTGCTCGTTTGCCGCGCGGGTGCCGCGCAAACTTGGGACGGAGCCCAAATCCGCGACGCGTGTCCGGTCCGCTTCTGCCGGGCTTGGCTCGTTTTGGGGCGTATTTTTGCCTGGCGCCGAGGCCGGAGCGATGGTTGCCCGCGCGTTGCCGCGATCGGCGGGCACGCCCGGATATCCGGGCGCCGCGCTGGCGGGACTTGCGCCATTCATGCGAAGCGCGGCAACCTCGGCTCCGCCGTGGCGCGCGCGCGTGGGCCGGACAGGCTGCGGCCTGACCGCATCGGCTTCTTCCTCTTCATCGTGTTTGCCAAATAGCCAGGCGATCAATCCTCCCGATGGCGCCGCTTCCGGCACATCGGCCATCACGCCGCCGCGCGAAGCGATTTCGGCGCGGGCTTCCTGATAGCGGGCAAGCATGCGCCCATCGGCTGCGAGATGGACGGACTTGCCGTCGGGGAATAGACGCACGAGCTGATCGTAGCTCATCCGCGGCCAAGCCCTTACGCCGCCGACGTCGAGATGGACGAAGTTCGAACTTGGATACCAGCCGACGCCGCCGCGTTGCAGACGCATGCCGATTTCGCGAATTCTTTCCATCGGCATGCCGGGCATGGTCGTATCCATCGCCCTGCCCAGTATATGCTGCGAGTGCTCGGCGACGCCCTGCGAGCGGCGGCGCAGCATCGCGTTGGTTTGCGGCGAGCGGTAGGCCGAAACAATCACGATCGGCTGGGTTGCTCCGGCGGTCCGGTAGGCCTCCCAAACCACGTCGAACAGGCGCGGATCCATCCGGGTGCGATCGTTATTACGCCAATCGCGCAGGAACCAATTGAGCTTTTCGAGAACCGCCGGATCATACGAGCCGTTGACGCGGAAGGTCGCTTGGATCGTTTCGCCAGTATGGGAATGATAGAGGTTCAACGTGCGGGTGTCGCCGTTGGCGGCCGCCGTCTCGGTCGAGGAAGGAACGGCGATGCTCGACAAGAGCGCCGCGACTCCGGTTGCGGCAACGAGAGCGGCATATCTGATGGGAGCCGGGCGGCGGTGCGATTTTCGCAAAATGTAATCTCGCGGTTCTGGCTGGCCGGAACTGGCCTTGGTATGTGAGGTGCCGCACATCGACGTTGAAGCGCACTCCCCGGTATTGAAGCGAACTCAAACCTTCCCCTCATTGACGAATCGTCAACCTTAGCCGCCGCTATCATTCACCAAATAAAGTGGCAAATATGGCGCGCCTGTGTCGGAACTGGCGCGGAGATTTCGCGGTTCGCATTTCGCTTGCGTTGTCCATTGTGTCTGCGTTGCAACTCGCGCCTCGCGGCTGCGGCATCGGGATTCGTTTGAATCGGACACCTGCATTGAATCCGGCACAATTCGAGCCACGATTCCAATCGCTTTACGGCTTCAAGCACAAGTCGAGCTGAGATTTTCGCACGCGGGCCGAAGATGCGGTCGCGGCTTGCCCTGCGTGCAAGAATTGCATTCCATTCCCGTCAACCTCGCTTCCGTTCGTATGCGTTGCAGTATCCGGCGTAAGGTTAGCCGCTTGTCAGCAACTTGCGGCAGCACGTGCTTCATCAGCTCCTCTCATCACGTCGGCTATACGATTGTGATAGGGCGAAGGACCGCAACTTCCCATATGATAATGTCCTTTGGAGATTAGGAATGTCCTATAGAGAACAGAAATGAGGTCGAAAGTGGTATGAAAAACATCATTCCCGTTCGATCTGAAGATTTCGAGGATCGTTTTCATAGGCGCTTGCCGAGATCGAACAGGGACACTGAGCGTCATCAAAGGCCATCTCCTGATGGAGGAATTGGTCAATGAATTGCCTCGTCAACCTTCTTCCGAATCCTGATGCTCTCGATCCGGCCAAACTCTCTTTATCCATCAGGCTTCGCCTTGTCCGGGCGCTCCTACCGGAAGGTGCCTTTAACGATTTGCTTGATGCAACCGAAAAGTTGAACACACTACGCAACAAGATTGCTCATCACCTGGAACATCCACAGATCGAGATACATATATTTGGATTCCAAAGCTGAGCGAAGGGCACCTCGAAAAATATTCGCTTGA
>QHBR01000055.1 GCA_003244015.1 Hyphomicrobiales bacterium
CGAAAACCATAGGCCTTCTTCAGCCATTGGTAGACTGAGACAAAACCGTCCTTGCCGATGAAGGCGGCCGCCTTTGGCAGATCTTCGATCCGGTCGAGGCCAACGCCTGGGTGCGACATCAAAATGAACGGGTCTTTTTGAAACAGCGCGGCAACCGCGACGATGGGAATTTCTCCCGCCACCGCGTCGAAAGCTTGAATGAGATTGGCGCCGAGATCGAATTCGATTTTTCCCGCCGCCAGCAAGAGCCTGTTGTTGGCGTTGGGGCCGCCCTGCAGGATCGTGACGTCGAGCCCGTATTTTTCATAAGTTCCATCGGCCTTGGCCTGATAGAATCCGCCATGCTCGGCTTCCGCAAGCCAATTCGTCGCGAAGGTCACTTTGTCGAGCGCGGCGGCCGGAGTGGCGGCAAGAGCAAGAGCCGCGAAGAGGAGCGCAAAAAATTTCAAGCCTAATCCTTAATCGGCGGCGAGTTGATCCGGCCGCGCGCTTGCGCATGATAACAACAATCGTGGGAAATATGGCCGCGAAGTTTAACTTTGGACTCACGCCCGCGTCAGGAGCTTTGCGCTGGGCCGGGACGGCGGCGAGCAGGATCGCGCCAAGCACAAAGCCCACGATGCCCGTCGCGATAAATTTAATACTCCGCCAGCCGGTCAAGTGCTGGCGTCCGGACTCATGATGCGCGCAAAGGGCCGCGTCTCATCGGCAAAAGAGCGCTTGATCAAAGGGGCCCGCGGCGCGGCCGCAAGTTCGCCGCCGCCTACCTTAGATGCGGCGCACGGCCTGGCGAATGTGGCCGGCAAGGAGTGGGTCCTCCGGCGTGCGCTTGCCGCCCTGCGGAGGCCGGAACACGGCCTTACAGGCAGCGGCCGGGACGGCGGCGGCTCACGGCGATCGATCAGAGGCAAGGAAATGCGGAGCCCGCCCCCATTCGGGCCAGCGTCGCAGCCAGATCGTCCGGCGCAATTTGCCGCATGACGCCAAGCTGCATTGGGACAATTATCGCGGCGTATGCGTTATGTCACCTGTTTCTGCAAGATATTGGTGACCAAAAATGTGCCAGCCATCTGCTTGAATGCTTGATTTCATCATTTTTCCGCGAGGAGCGGAAACCGCTTTCCGGAACGATTCTTAGATGGTAAGCTAGCGGGAGCCTCGACAAAAGACGGGGCACGCCACGAGCCTTGAGCCCTGTAGGGCCGGCCGGCTTCTGACTGCGTCGGTTCGTACGCGGAAAGATTTCGCTCGTGGCGCGGGCCGACCGGGCACCGAATCGAGATAAGAAGGGAGATGGACGATGGCTATTGTGCAACCTGTAGGAGTAGGCACTATAGATCGAATTGAAGGTGGTGGCGGCACCATGGTGATTCTGATCGCGATGATCATTCTCTTTGGCGCCGCGACGTATTTCACCGGCCGCTTGTATGGCAAAGCAGGATATATCACCTGCGGCGTTGGGTTCGCGGTCGTTGTCATCACGCTGGCGTTCCTCGGCGGGGTGGGTGTCTTCGGCTCATAAACCTGCCAATCAATACGGCGTGGCGCGCCCAGCGCGCCGCGCCCCCAAGTTCTCGCCTATTTGACCCGCCAAAGGCAGGTTTGCTCTCGCCTTCTGGAAGGATTGGGAGAGACCGTCGCCGGGGCGAAGTGGTGATCTCTATGCCAGCTTATGGATCGAGGCGTGGAACGCCCCCTTGAGGTCGAGGGCGGGGCGGTTCAGGCTCGTCGGCGCGAACCGGTCCCAGGGCACAGTTTCTCGCCTCGGCGAAGCCGATCAGAACCACACTCCAATGTTGCTCGCCAGCGTGCCAGCGAAGGATGGCATCCTGCGGCGGATTGCTGAACTGCGGCCGCCACCGGCATCGCATCGACGTGAAGCGCTCAATCGTTTTGTGTTCGATCAAAAACCAAGGGAGAGGTGCGTCTGGATGACAACGAAACCCGCATTTCCGGCGCTCGGCGCGCCGATGTTACCGGCGTCGGTGCATGGGAGCCCTCATGTCGAGGATTTGGATTTGCCAAAATCCTTAAAATGCGGCAACTTCACACCAGCCAAGGCTGTCATCAGGTGGATGTCGGTTTAGACAAGAGCGGCAAGAACGTCGCGCGCGCTGCCGCCGAAGGCCCCTTCCCGATGCGTTGAGCGCGCATCGCCTTAGGCGACGCACGGCGGTTCTGCTAGGTTTTGGATTTATCGGTCGAGGAAAGATATATGAACATGGTCGATATCGTGCTGATCAATCCGCGTTTCGAGATGAGCTATTGGGGTATGGAGCACGCCCTCCACCTATGTGCCAAGCTTGGCAAGCGCGCGAATATGCCGGTTTCAGCCCTGCCCTTGCTTGCGGCTCTGACGCCCGCGGAGCACAAAATCACTTTGATCGATGAGAATGTCGAAGATATCGATTTTGCTCTTTGTGCCAAGGCCGACATCGTCGGCGTTACGGGAATGACGGTGCAGAGATTCCGTACGACTGAAATACTCAAGGAATTGAAAGAACGGGGCTGCTTCACGGTCGTCGGCGGTCCGTGGGTCAGCGTGCAGGAGGATTATTTCGGCGCGTTGGCCAATGTCATTTTCGTGGGGGAAGCCGAAGAGACCTGGCCGCAATTTCTTGCCGATTGGGCCGAACGTAAACATGCTAGCCGCTACGAGCAGGCGGAGCGCACCGATATGAGCAAAGTGCCGCCGCCTCGCTACGACCTTTTAAAGATGAACCAATATGTCATCGTTCCGGTGCAGTTCTCGCGCGGCTGCCCATTCACCTGTGAGTTTTGCGACATCATTGTAACCTTCGGTCGTCGTCCGCGCCTCAAGACGATACCCCAGATTATTGCCGAACTGGAGGCGATTCGCCGTTTAGGTGGGGTCGGTGGCGTCTTCATCGTTGATGACAATCTGATCGGCAATAAGAAGGCGATAAAGCACGTTCTCCGCGAAGTCATCGCCTGGCAGAAGGCGCATGATTATGCAGTGGCATTTTTTGCGGAGGCTTCGCTCGATCTGGCAGACGATGAAGAACTCATGGGCCTCATGGACGAGGCAAATATCCGTTACGTCTTTGTCGGCGTTGAAACGCCCAACGAGGAATCGTTGCGTGAAACGAGTAAGCTGCAAAACCTGCGCGGTAAGGAGCGCAGCTTGGTAGAAAAGGTGCACGCCATCCAGGCCCACGGGCTCGAGGTCTGGAGTGGGATGATCGTCGGTTTCGATCACGACGGCTTGGACATTTTCGACCGGCAGATCCGTTTCGTCGAGCAGGCCCGTGTGATCCATACCTCAGTCGGCATGCTCACCGCGATCCCCAAGACACCACTCTATGAACGGCTTGCCGGCGAGAATCGGCTCGATCCCGCCGATCGGACGCCGTACGGAACGAACGTCATTCCCCTCGGTATGGGTCGCGACGCCTTGCGGGAAGGATATTTGCGGGTGCTCCATGCACTTTACGATCCGAAAGCCTATTTCGCCCGTGTGGATTCACTCTTTCTCGAAGGCGGTCTGAAAACCGGCGCTGCCCGCAACGCTCATTTGCGCAGCCGGCCATTCAGCCGGTTCATTCAATATGCGCAAGCGATGCTTTACGTAGGTTTCATCTATTTCAAGTTGCAAACCGCTGTAGAGGAAGCCGATCTTCGTCACCACTATCGGCGCGCCTTTTTCAACGTGGTGCGACGACGTCGCGACCCGTTTGTGCTGCAAGCCTATGCGTTGAAGGCTGTCTTGCATTATCATTATCACAAGCTCATCGCGACCATCGATGCCGATGGACATTTGCTGAATATCTTCTGATGGCTCTGTCATACATGGACATCCGATAATCGCGTCGGCGCCTGATCCACCGAGAGCGCCTTTAAGTGAGCTAACAGTATACTTTTTTGCATCTGATTTATGGACCTTTACACCTGCGCACTTTTTGATTGTATGCTCCAATTCGTTCTTTGTGTCCTGTGACTTTGCTTCTGTATCTATTTGATTCCAAGAGATCCCTAGTAGCATAGCAACGATCGTCTTTTTCTAGCTCAACTTCTGTTAAATTGCGCCGCAAGCAAAAATTAGGATCGTGAATGGCTTTTTTGTATTTCATCCATTGAAATTGCAAGGCAGGTGCTTACTGGCAGCATTGATTAAGAGAAAGAATGTGCTGCACGAGAAAAGCAGAGCGAACGTCTTTTTCAATTTAGATTCCTTGCGATTATTCGGTCTATCGCCAATGAAATGATTGGGAGAGACCGTCGCCGGGTTGGGCGCGTTGAGGTCACTCCGGGGCGCGCCGGTGACGTCGATGCCGGTCCATGAATCGAGAGGCGTATAACGCCTCCTTGAAGTCGAGGGCGGGGCGTTTCAGACTCGTCCGCGCGAACCGGTCCCGGGTCATAGTTGCCCGCATGGGCGAAACCGGTGAGAATCGCACTCCAATGTTGCTTGCCGGCGAGCCAGCCAAGGATGCGCTGTATCCGGTATCCGCGATGGCGCCGATGGCGTCGATGACACCGGCGCGGACGAACCGCTGGCTCAGGCCCCTGCGGCCGGGGGAAATTCGCCGTTCCAGGCCGAAGGCACGATCAGACTGAAATCGATGGGCGATCTCGGCAATCTCGGTTACCGGCGTAGGTTTCAAATCCGCCGCCAAGGGTGGCTCGGGCAACGGTAACGTTGTCGGCATCTTGGCGGATTTCCTTGACGACGCCGGGAAACTAAAGGCTACTCGCCATCGGTTATCTTAAAGAGTTGGCTGTCTCTGACCGAACCGGCCGCAGGAGGAAACACGATATGTCGCTGAGAATCAATTCCGTAGCACCCGACTTTACCGCCGAAACCACGCAAGGCACGATAAACCTCCATCAATGGATCGGCGACGGCTGGGCTATCCTTTTTTCGCATCCAAAGGATTTTACGCCAGTCTGCACCACGGAGCTCGGCTACATGGCCCGGCTGAAGCCGGAATTCGACAACCGCGGCTGCAAGATCATCGGGCTGAGCGTCGACCCGGTAGCGCAGCACGGCCGGTGGTCGAAGGACATCGAGGAGACCCAGGGTTATGCGGTGAATTATCCGATGATCGGCGATCCCGAGCTGAAGGTGGCAAAGCTTTACGACATGCTGCCGGTGGAAGCCGGGGACACGTCCGAGGGCCGGACACCGGCCGACAACGCGACGGTGCGCTCGGTCTTCATCATCGGACCGGACAAGAAGGTCAAGGCGATGCTAACCTACCCGATGAGCAGCGGGCGCAATTTCGACGAGGTGCTGCGGCTCCTCGACTCCTGTCAGCTCGCTGCGAAGCATCCGGTCGCTACCCCCGTGAACTGGAAGCAAGGCGAGGACGTGATCATCGTCACGTCGGTGACCGATGATCAGGCTAAGGAGCGTTTCCCAAAGGGCTTCCGCGCCGTGAAGCCGTATCTCCGCCTTACCCCGCAGCCTTGAAGGCATCGCCAACTTCGAGATCATGAAAAGGTTCCAGCTTTCGGAGCAAGCCGTAACGGATGCGTTGCGCGCAGCCGATCATATCCGATAGGAGAGGGCAGCGCATCTATGCGCCACGTCGAGAAAAATAGAGGTACAGAAGGACGGCTATCAAAGCCGCAAGCGTCCAGCCGTTCTGGACTGCGGGAATTAGGGCAAGCCAATCGGTGAGCTTCATGGTCATTCTCAACGAGATTCGCGTGAAGCATAAGCATCCAAAAACGGGATGGCCGCGAAACTAATCAAACTTTTTTTGGTTATGTCTCGTGTCGATTTCCGGCTAGAGCAGCTCCTTAAAAAAAAGCTGCCAGACTTTTTCGATAAGGACGCGCTCAAAATCAAAGAGTTGGAGCATGTCGGAATCGAAAAAGTCGCGCAACTTTTTCGGGACATGCGCTAAGCTCTCTTTGTGACCTGTCCCTGGCGCCTGGCACCTTCCCGGTCCGATGGAAGCATCGGATCGGGACGGAAGGGCGCCGGCACGGGATCACTGAGTTGGGGCATGTTCCAACACATGCTCTCATGCCTTGGGTTGCGTAATCCTAGTCACCTATCTGGAGCAAGGTAAATGGCGCAACCCGCCGCGAAAAATAGCGAAACCCGTGCCGCCGCGCGGCTGCCGGGACGCGGCCGCATTTATGATTCGATTACCGAAACGATCGGCGATACGCCGCTTGTGCGTCTCAAAAAGATCGCCAGCGAAAAGGGCGTCAAGGCCAATCTTCTCGCCAAGCTCGAATTCTTCAATCCGATCGCCAGCGTGAAGGACCGTATCGGCGTCCACATGATCTCGGTCATGGAAGGCGCGGGCAAGATCGCGCCCGGCAAAACCACCCTCATCGAGCCGACCTCCGGCAACACGGGCATCGCGCTTGCCTTTGTCGCGGCGGCGCGCGGCTACAAACTCATCCTGGTCATGCCGGAGTCGATGTCGGTCGAACGCCGCAAGATGCTTGCCCTGCTTGGCGCCGAACTCGTCTTAACCCCGGCGGCGCAAGGCATGAAGGGCGCCATCGCCAAGGCGCTAGAACTCGCCGAGGCGACGCCCGGCTCGGCGATCCCGAAGCAGTTCGAAAACCCGGCCAATGTGGAAATCCACCGGCTTACGACAGCCGAAGAAATCTGGAACGACACCAAAGGCGAAGTCGATGTTTTTGTCTCTGCGGTCGGCACCGGCGGGACCATCACGGGAGTGGCGCAAGTCCTGAAGCCACGCCGGCCGAATCTGAAAATCATCGCGGTCGAACCGGAAGATTCGCCGGTTCTCTCGGGCGGGCAAGCGGGGCCGCACAAGATTCAGGGAATCGGCGCCGGTTTCGTTCCGGCGATCCTCGACCGGTCGTTGATCGACGAAGTTCTTACCGTCGGCAATCAGACATCGTTCGACACGGCGCGGCTCATCGCGCGATTGGAGGGCATCCCCGTCGGAATATCGTCTGGCGCTGCCGTCGCCGCCGCGGTCGAAATAGGCCTGCGCCCGGAATTCGAAGGCAAAAACATCGTCCTAATTATACCGTCCTTCGCGGAACGCTATCTATCGACGGCATTGTTCGAAGGGTTTTGACAATTTTGCCGCAAGGTTCGCGTGATAGGTTACGCACCGGAACCTTTATGGGGCGGCTGGTTTTTTTCAGCTTGGAGCATTAAGAGCTTCCCTATGATTGGCATGAATATTGCTTGCTATGGAAGGTTCAAAGATGGAGATTTGTCCCATGACACAACTTGTCCTGCTCGGCGCCGCGGCGGCTTCGGCCTCAATCATGGTCCTTGTTTTCAACAAGCGCCGATTCGCGACAGTGCCCGTCTTGGTCCGCTCCCAGAAGCGTCAATCCTAGTTTCACGCTCAGCCAAAACGATCGCTTGACAAGCCGCCCGACCGCGGCTCAGGTGAAGTTATCGATCTACTTATCAACTGATTGATAAAACGAAGAAAAACTGCATCAAGGCCAATGGCGCTTCGGCAAGACGCCGTCGCAAACATTCGTTGACGCCGTCCCCATTGCCCGAACGCATCGCCAAAAACCCCGGCATCGGGCCGGAAAACATTTTTGCGAAACTTTTGGAAGTCCCAAAGGAGAATTGGTCGTTCGGGAAGGGCACCGCGCAATATGCGTGAACGGTCATTCGGCGGCATACCGACGTAAACCCTTGGGGAATGGGATGAGCGTGACCATGTAGCGGGCCAAGTCTTGGGCGATTTCCTAATCGGCCTTGAGATCGATCGGGCTTCGAGGCGGCGGAATTTTTAGGCCGCTTTCGATCATCTCCTCGGCCCAGAGTCCAAGAGCCTCCCCGGCGTTCAGCATCGCCTCGTCGAGCGTATCGCCAGCCGAGACGCAGCCCGGCAGATCGGGAAACCAGACGCCGACGGCCTTGCCTTCTTCCTCTTCGACGATGGCGACATAGTGGGTCATATGCGGATTCAGTCTTTTGGCCGGCCGATGCGCAAGCCGACTATAGTCGCATGACGATCAATCTTAGTCCCAAAAGATAGAGCAGCGCCAACAGTGTGTGCATAGTCGCTTTCGTAGCCGTCGTTCCGGCGGTAAAGACAGGGTAAAGGATGCAGATTAATATCGCGAGGGCGAGAACGACCAGCAGGCCAAGAAGCAACGTCGAGGACTTGGAAACGGCTACCCAAAAGCGGGACTGTTCTATCGCTAGACTGTTCTATCGCTATCGGGTATTCAAGATCGTTAGGCGAGGGAACAACGTCCTTTACGATGAAATTGGCGATGTGTTGCCACTGCGTCTCGACCAGCCCCGCCGAGTGCGCCCCTTCGACATATCGGACTTCATCTAGGTTGGGGATTTTTGGAACCCGGCGAGGGGCAGCCTGATCAAAGCCGCCGAAGCCCGCGCCGCCGAGATCGAAATCGAGGATTTTGCGCAGGGGCTCCAGGCCCATTGGGAACAACGCCACAACCCAGTCTTTCGTCGCGACAATGTTCAGCACCTTGGATACGCGTTGGGCCGTGAAGTACCTATCCCAGTTAAAATCACGGCGAACGACGCTGCCGGCAAACAGCACGTCACGGAAACAGGCACCTGGGTAATCCTCCAGAGCACGGGCGACGAGATAGGTTCCATTCGAATGGCCGACATAAGAAAATTCGGCTTCCGGGTAGCGTGCGCGCAAACCGACATACGCGTCCATCAGCCATTCCACCTTCTGCCGTCTGATCCATGGCAGAACGAAGGGCAGCATGGCGAAATAGCCATAGCTCGAGGTCTCGCAGCGCCATTTCGGCGGATTCTTTGAGCCGGGAGGCGAAGCCGCCTCGCGGATCTTTCCCGCGATCTTGCGGGTCCAGTAGCCGTCGTCACGGATTCCGTGAATGACGAACGCTACATGCTTGACATCGGGGTCCGGGGCATCAGGAAGCGTGTCGCCGAGATTTTCGGCTGGGACCTGATTCTTTACAAGCCAATCTTTGTCTTGCGTCAGAACACAGACAAATTTTTTCCTGCGAGCGGCGGCGAACGTACGGTCCGGGTCGGAGAACTTCCTGGGCGTGAAGACAATGGCGTTCCAGTGCCCCGTAAAGGTTCGAAGTAAAAATAAGGGCTCTTTGGGTCGCGGTCTACCGTAAGGTCCAGCGTCGGCACGTAAAGGTCGAGCCCCGGCTCTTGGGCATATGGGCATCTCGAAAAATACCCCTTCCGCGCGGCCAGCAAATCAGATTCAAAGAATCTCTTTGAATTTGACCAATGGGAGCGGTGCGGTGGGGCAATTGGGTTTCTTTGATCTGAGGCGGCGCTATGAGGGCCTCGACGCGAAGGACGATCCGCTGGT
>QHBR01000208.1 GCA_003244015.1 Hyphomicrobiales bacterium
ATTGCCCCATCGCACCGCTCCCATTGGTCAAATTCAAAGAGATTCTTTGAATCTGATTTGCTGGCCGCGCGGAAGGGGTATTTTTCGAGATGCCCGAAGATAACAACGACCCCATCTGAATCGCAATTCGACCGCTTTGTCGAAACTGCCCGCAAGCTCGGCTGCGACGAAGACAAGGAGCGGTTTAAGGAATCGCTCGGCAAGATTGCGGCATACAAGCCGCCGAAAAAGCCAAAGGCCCCGGAAGCCGGGCAAAAAAGCGTCCGCCGAGGGGGATCGGCGGACGGTCCCGGCGGGGAAGCTTAGCAGAGCCCTGCCGGTGCAATTGAATAGTGACCCTTCACAACTTCATGAGCCGTACACCGCTTAAAACAGTTATCAAGAATTAATTTATCATCGCCCCGATGCCAAAATACCAGCACCACAAGACACCGAGCCACCTATCAAGCGTTGGGTTTGTCAACTAGAATACCGCCGGTTCAAGGAACAACGGACGGGGAACCAAGCTGAGGAACGGGCTTCCGTACCCATGGATGAGCCCGTCTCCCGCCCGCCACCGATGGTGCTACACTATCACCAACGGTGGCCTCCACGTTACAAGGATGAGGGCTTTGGGGGTTGCCCACAATGACAATTATGGCACCCCCACCCGGAGAATTTCCCAATCGAGCGCGACCCCGCTCGTCTCACGCACGCGGGCGCGGACAAGCTCGCCCAGATTTTCGAGTTCGGCCGCGCGCGCGGCGCCGCGATTGATCAGAAAATTGCAATGAAGCTTTGAAACCTGCGCATCGCCCAGCGCAAGTCCGCGGCAGCCCGCTTTGTCGATCAGCTCCCAGGCCTTGTGCCCTGGCGGGTTTTTGAAGGTCGAACCGCCGGTGCGGGTGTTGACGGGTTGTGTAGAGGCGCGCGTGCGCGAAAACTCCGCCATTTCCGCCAGGATTGCTTTGCTGTCGCCCGGGCTGCCGGCAAAAACCGCCTGCGTGAAAATCACGTCTTCCGCCACGCCGCAATGGCGGTAGGAGAATCCCATGTCCGCGTTGCAAAGCTCGACAATCTTGCCCCTGCGGGCGACGCCGCGGCAGGAGACGAGAACGTCTTTCGTCTCGGCGCCATAGGCTTCCGCGTTCATCCTGAGCGCGCCGCCAACCGAGCCCGGTATGCCGCGAAAAAACGAAAGGCCCGCGACGCCTGTCTTGGCGGCGGCGGACGCGAGTTTTACGTCCAGCATGCCAGCGCCCGCGCGCACGGAAAGACCAGCGATCGCGACCTCTTGAAAACTTTTGCCGAGGCGGATCACGACGCCTGCGATGCCGCCGTCGCGCACCAGAATGTTGGAGCCAGCGCCTAGTGCCAGAACCGGAATCGCGGGGTCGAGCCGGGCAAGAAAATACGCAAGATCGCTCTCGTCCGCAGGTTCGAACAGCACTTGCGCTGGGCCTCCGGTCCTGAACCAGGACAAGCCGGCCATCGGCGCGTTGCCCACGAGAGACCCGCGCAGCTGGGGCATTTGCACGGAGAGTTTTGGCGCGAAGTCAGGACGGATCGTGGGGCTTTCCTTACGCGGGAACAGCGGCATCGAGCACCGGTTCCGCCGCGAGCTGGCCCGGGAGCGCGTGCGCCCATTGGGTGATATTGCCCGCGCCGAGGAAAACAATGTAGTCGCCTGGCTTGGCGAGCGTGCGAATAAGCGGCGCCAAATCCTCCGACCGTTTCAGGCCAAGCACATGGACGTGTCCGCGCGCCTTCAAGGCGGCGACGAGGGAATCGCGATCAGCGCCTTCGATCGGCGCTTCGCCCGCCGGATAAACATCGGCGACGATCACCGTGTCGGCATCGTTGAACGCGCTCGCGAAGCCGTCGAAGAGCGAATGGAGGCGCGTGTACCGATGTGGCTGAACGATGGCGATGACCCGGGCCTCGGTGGACGCGCGAGCAGCGCCCAGAACCGCGGCGATTTCGACCGGATGATGGCCGTAATCGTCGAAAATGGTTGCGCCATTCCAATATCCGGTCCGGGTAAAGCGGCGCTTGACGCCACCGAACGCGGCGAGCGCCTTCCTGATCGTCTCCGGGCTCATGCCGAGCCGATGCGCGACGGCGAGCGCGGCCGTCGCGTTCAGCGCGTTGTGATGGCCTGGCATCGGCATGACGATATTTTCAAGCACGGTCTCGATGCCGCTCTCGCGGTCGCGAATGATCGCCGTAAAGCGCGAAACGCCATTACTGAGATCAAGACCGGCGAGCCTGACATCGGCCTGTGGGTCTTCCCCATAGGTGACGACGCGCCGGTCCTCGATCTTGTGGGCAAGCTCTCGCACCATGGGATGGTCGAGACACATGACCGCGAAGCCGTAGAAGGGAATATTTTCGACAAAAGCACGAAATGCCTCCTTGATCGCCTCGAAAGTCCCGAAATGATCGAGATGCTCTGGATCGATATTGGTGACGACCGCTATATCGGCGGGAAGCTTGAGGAAAGTGCCATCGCTTTCGTCTGCCTCGACCACCATCCAATCGCCGCTGCCTAGCCGCGCATTGGTTCCATAGGCGTTGATGATGCCGCCATTGATAACGGTCGGATCAAATTTTCCGGCTTCCAGCAAGGTCGCGACGAGAGATGTCGTGGTTGTCTTGCCATGCGTTCCGGCGATGGCGACGCATTGCTTGAGGCGCATGAGCTCGGCAAGCATTTCGGCGCGGCGAACGACGGGCAAGCGTTTTTGTCGCGCGGCAATGAGCTCGGGGTTGTCTCGCTTGATCGCGGTCGAGACCACGACGACTTCCGCCGTGCCGAGATTCTTAGCATCGTGGCCAATATGGATGAGCGCGCCCTTGCCACGCAACCGAACCACATTGGCGCTCTCGGACGCGTCGGAGCCTTGGACCTGATAGCCGAGATTAAGCAAAACCTCGGCTATGCCGGACATGCCGATGCCGCCGATTCCAACAAAATGAATGGGGCCTAGTTTATCCGGTAATTTCATGGATTTTTGTCCTTGCCGGTCACGAGACTTTGCACAAGATCGGCGAGCCGTTCGGCGGCATCGGCGATGCCGGCCCGCTTCGCCGCGACGGCGCGGCGCGCGAGAGAGGCCGCGTCGCCCTGCGCTTCGACAAGAGCAGTCGCCAGCCATTGCGGCGAAAATGCGCTCTGCGCGACGACAATGGCGGCGCCGCCCGCCGCGAACTGCTTCGCATTGGCGGTCTGATCTTGATCGAGCGCATGAGGAAGCGGCACGAGGATGGCGGGGCGCCCAATCACGGCGAGTTCCGACACGGTCGAGGCCCCGGCGCGGGCAATGACGAGATGGGCTTGCGCGATCCGCCCCGGCAAGTCGGAAAAGAACGATTTGACGTCGGCATCGACGCCAAGGCGGCGGTAGGCAACGCGCACCCTTTCCTTGTCTTCTCCGCGCGTCTGCTGCACGACAATGAGCTTTTGCCGGGCGGCTTCGGGAATGAGTTCGATCGCGGCGGGCACCACGTCCGAAAAAATTTTGGCGCCCTGCGAACCGCCAGTAACAAGGATCCGAAGTTGGCCGCCGGAGCAATCCGGGAAGGCCACCCGCGCGGCCTCGATCACCATCGGCCGAACCGGGTTTCCGGTCAGATGCGTCTTTGCCGCCAAAGTTCCGGGGAGGCCGCCAAGCACCTCGAAACCATGGGCGATCGCGTCGACCCTCGAAGCGAGAAACCGGTTGGCGCGGCCGATCACGGCATTCCCTTCGTGCAAAAGGGTTGGCACGCGGAGCTGGGTCGCAGCCAGCACCGGAGGAACGGCCGGGTAGCCGCCAAAGCCAATCACCGCGCGCGGGCGGATCCGTTTGACAAGACGGCGCGCGGCAACAGTTCCCCGGATTAGCGTGAAAATCGCCATCGCGCGGGCAAACAAGGCGCCCCCGCTTGGGCTAGCGGCGGCCACTTTGTGAATGGCATGCGCGGGAAAATCGCCGCCGAATTTCGCCGCCCGTTCGTCGGTGACGAGATGAACTTCCATGCCGCGCGCGGCAAGCGCATGGCTCAGGGCCGCCGCCGGAAACAAATGGCCGCCGGTGCCGCCCGCCGCGACCACAACCGGACATCGGCCGCTCATGGAAACGCTTCGGCCCTTGCGCCCGCGAGGATCGCCAACCCCGGCCGTTTTCGCATGACCGCGATCAAAAAGCCGATCGCGAGCCCCAAGGAAATGAGCGAGGAGCCGCCGTAGGAAATAAATGGCAAAGTCATGCCCTTGGCCGGTATGAGATGAACATTGACAGCCATGTTGATCGCGCTTTGGAGACCGAAAAGCATCACCAGTCCAGCCGCGGCGAAGCGGCAAAAAGGGTCCTCGTTGCGCGCCGCCATGAACAAGCCGCGCAACACGATGAAGGCGAAAATCGCAGCGATCAGGAGGCAGGCGAGAACACCGAATTCCTCTCCCATAACGGCGAAGATGAAATCGGTATGAGCATCTGGAAGAATGCGCTTGATTGTCCCTTCGCCCGGCCCTTTGCCGAACCAGCCGCCGGACAGGAAGCTGTCGAGCGCCGTGTCCACCTGAAACGTATCGGCCATGCCGCCGCCTGCGCCTGGATCGATGAATTTGAGGACGCGGGCGCGTACATGCGGCACCAATTTATAGGCAAGCAGCGCGCCGCCCAAGCCAGCTCCGCCAATGCCCGCCACGAAGAACCAATGCTGCCCGGCCACGACGAAAAGCGCCGCCCAGACCAGCGTGACAAGCATCGTCTGGCCGAAATCAGGCTGCAGAATCAAAGGTAGGACGGTCGCCAACAACAATAAGACGGCGAGAAGGTTGGCTGGAACGTCGCGCCGCTTGCCGGCTTCCGAAAAGGCCCACGCCACGAGAACGACAAAGGCCGGCTTCAAGAACTCAGAAGGCTGGACACCAAAAATCCAGCGCCGCGATCCCTTGATTTCGTGGCCGTAGAGCAGCGCCACGACGATCATGGCCATCGACAGCGAAAACACGAAAAGCGCGACCCGGCGCACTTGCCGCGGGGACAGGAACGAAGTTGCGACGAGGACCGCGACCGCAGGGATCAGGAACAGAACCTGACGGTGCACGAAGTGGAACGTCGAAAGGCCGAGCCGCTCCGCGACCGGCGGGCTTGCCGCCATCGTCAACACGAGGCCGAACACCATCAGCGCGCCCGCCGCCGCAAGAATCCAGCGGTCGATTGTCCACCACCAGTTCGCCAGGGCCGAGCGTTCCGCGCGCGATACCATTGTCTCCCCCTTCAGCCAGATTTTTTCCCGGCGAGCAAAGCCTCGACGAGCTCGCGAAAACGATCGCCACGCTTCTCGAAATCTGGAAATTGATCGAACGACGCGCAGGCCGGCGAAAGAAGCACGACTGGTTCCGCGAGCTGGCTCGCAAGCGCATCGCGCGCAGCTGCCGGAACCGCTCCTTCGAGCGTGCCGCAGCTCTCATAGGGAAAGGAATCCCCAATCGTTTGCACGAAAACCTCGCTCGCCTCGCCGATCAGATAAGCCTTGACCACTTTGCCGAACAAGGCGCGCAGAGGTTCGATGCCGCCCTCTTTCGCCCTGCCGCCGACGATCCAAAACATTTTGTCGAATGATCGGAGCGCCTTTTCGGCGGCATCGGCGTTGGTCGCCTTTGAATCATTAATAAAGAGAACCTTCCCCTTCCGGCCTACTTCCTCCAAACGATGCGGTAGTCCGGGAAAACTTCGCAGGCCTTGCGCGACGCGCTCTAGATCAAACCCGCGCGGCCCGAGCGCCGCGATGGCGGCGGCCGCATTCTGGCCATTGTGCTCGCCGCGCAACGAGGCAATTCCGGCAAGGACGGCGATCCGCGTCGACCGGCCTCCGCTCCGCCGCATGAGACGGCCGCCGTCAAGAACAATGCCATCTTCGATCATGGTATTGGTCACCGAAACACATACCGTTTTTCGGCCCGCTTTCATGAGTTCGCCGGCAATGCCGCTTGTGAGGCCGTCGTCGATTCCGATCACCGCGAGATCGGCATTTTCCACCAGCTTTGCCTTGATCGCGGCATAATTTTCCATCGTGCCGTGGCGATCCAGGTGATCTGGCGTAATATTCAGAAGCACGCCCACGGACGGATTGAGCGAGGGCGCGAGAGCAATCTGAAATGAAGAGCACTCGATCACATGAACGCACTCTTGCGCCGGCGGCGCCAAGGCGAGAATCGGCGATCCGATATTGCCGCCAACCTCGACCGCGAAACCGAAGCTCCGGAAAAGATGAGCAATGAGCGCCGTCGTCGTGGATTTCCCATTCGTGCCGGTAATTGCCACGAAAGGCGAGCCCGGCGCGATTTTTTGCCGCTCGCGGCAAAATAATTCTATGTCGCCGATAATTTCCACCCCGGCCTGCCTCGCCTTCAGCACCGTCCAATGCGGGGAAGGATGCGTTAACGGAACGCCGGGCGAAAGCACAAGCGATGCAAAATTCCGCCAGTCCGCAAGCGCAAGATTTTCGATCCTGAGACCCGCCGCGCGGGCCTTTTCGCGGGCGTGCTCGTTGTCGTCCCAGACGGTGACGCGGGCGCCGCCCGCCACCAGCGCTTGCGCCGTGACGAAACCCGAGCCGCCTAGGCCAAACACGGCGGCATGCTTGCCATTGAACGAAGTAACGGGCGTCATCGTCACCTCAATTTCAAGGTGGAGAGGCCGATCAGCGCGAGCACGAAAGCGATGATCCAAAAGCGCACCACGACTTGCGGCTCGGACCAGCCAAGCTGCTCAAAATGGTGATGAATGGGCGCCATCTTGAAGACCCGCTTGCCGGTGAGCTTAAAGGACACGACCTGCACGATAACGGAAAGGGTTTCGAGAACGAAGAGACCGCCGACGATGGCAAGAACAATCTCGTGCTTGACCGCGACCGCTATCGTGCCAAGCGCGCCGCCGAGCGCGAGCGAACCCGTATCTCCCATGAAGATCTGCGCGGGCGGCGCGTTGAACCAAAGAAAGCCCAAACCGGCGCCGATCAGGGCGCCGCAAACGACGGCAAGCTCGCCCGCGCCGGGAACGAAATTAATCCCCAGGTAAGTCGAGAATACCGCGTTGCCGGCGAGATAAGCGATGATCCCGAAGGCCGCCGCGGCGATCATCACGGGCACGATCGCGAGGCCGTCGAGGCCATCCGTGAGATTGACCGCATTGCCGGCGGAAACGATCACGAAAGACCCGAAGGCGAGAAAAAAAACGCCGAGGTCGACGACAAAACCATTGATCGCCGGCAGGGCGAGGCCCGTCGTGTGCGCTGTTCCGAGTTTCGTCATCGCGAAGCAGGCGGTCATAGCGATGGCCACCTCAAAGGCAAGCCGCCGGCGGCCGGAAAGGCCTTTTTGCGTCTGTTTCGTCACCTTCAATAAATCATCGCAGAAGCCTATCGCGCCGAAACCTCCGGTCACCACCAACACGATCCAGACAAAATGATTGCGCAAATTTGCCCAGAGCAATGTGGAGACGATAACTCCCGACAGGATCATCAAGCCGCCCATCGTCGGCGTCCCGCTCTTCGTCAGGAGATGCGACGGCGGCCCGTCGCCGCGAATTGGCTGGCCCTTGCCTTGTTTCAAGCGCAAGGCGGCGATGATGCTTGGCCCGAAGAAGAACACGAAGAAGAGCGCCGTCGCGGTGGCGCCGCCTGTCCGGAAGGTAATATAACGAAATAGGTTGAGCGGCCCGAAAATGCTTGAAAAATCGGAAAGCCAAGTGAGCATTTCACGGTCCTTGACAACTTTGCGCGGAATTTTCTGGCGTGGCGTTTTCCTTGAGGGCGTCGACGATCGCGCTCATCTTGCTGCCGTTCGATCCCTTGACGATCACCATGTCGCCGCTTTGCACCGCCGCCACGACGACCGGCGCAAGGTCGCTTGCGCGGTCGCGCCAGGCCCCTTGCAAATGCCCGGGCAAAGCCTCAAACAGATGTTTCATCAACGGACCGGCCGCGAAGACGAGATCGATGTGATTGGCTACGGCATCGCCGGCGAGTTCGGCGTGCATCGCGGCGCCTTTGTCGCCGAGTTCCAGCATGTCGCCGAGGACCGCGATGCGGCGTCCCTTGCCCGGCAAGGGAAGGGCGCCGGCAAGGGCAATCGACGCGCGGATCGACGCCGGATTGGCATTATAGCTCTCGTCGACCAGCGTAAAGGGACCATTTTTGGCGGCTAGGCGCAGCCTCTCGCCGCGGCCAGGCTGCGCCGTGAAAAACGCGAGCGTGCTAGCAGCAAGCTCGAGGTCGACGCCGAAAGCCTTCGCGGTAAGGAGCACTGCGAGCGAGTTCATTGCAAGGTGGCGGCCGGGTGCGCCGAGACGATAGGTCAGCCGATGGCCGCAGACTTCCGCCTGCACGATGGAATGGTTCGCGCCAAGCGTCACGCTCACGAGCTTCGCGTCGCCTTTGTCAGGTTCGCCGAAGGTCGCAACGTGACCCGCGGGCGAGGCCTTGGCATGGGCAAGGAGACGCTCATACTCGGCGATGTCGCGATTGAGGATTGCAACGCCTCCCTGAACAAGGCCGGAAAAAATCTCCGCCTTGGCGTCTGCTACGTCAGCCAGGCTCTCGAAGTATTCGAGATGAACCGGGGCTATTGTCGTTATGATTGCGACATGGGGACGCACCATCGCGGAAAGAGGTGTGATTTCGCCCTGGTGGTTCATGCCGATTTCGTAGATTCCGAACCTTGTATGCTTCGGCATCCGCGCCAGGGTCAGCGGCACGCCCCAATGATTGTTGTACGAAGCAACTGATGCGTGGGAATCCCCCGCCTGGGTGAGCGCGAGCCGCAACGCTTCTTTCGTCGACGTCTTGCCGACCGACCCGGTGATCGCAACGATGCGGGCCGGCGAGCGGGCCCGCGCGGCGGCACCAAGACATTCCAGCGCAGCGAGAACATCGGCCACGACATAGAGCGGCCCGAGCGGCTTGAGCGCCTCGGCATGGGCTTCGTCGACCACAGCCGCGACGGCGCCCTTTGCGAACGCCGCGCCGGTATAATCATGGCCGTCCGAGCTAGGTCCCTTGATTGCGAAAAAAAGGTCGCCTTTCTGGAGCGTGCGCGTGTCGATGGAAATTCCGGTGGCGCCGCCGCGTGGCACGGAGCCGCTGACCCGCGCCGCGAGCGGGCCAACGAGACCGAGACTCGTCCACAGGAAGCTGTTCGCGGTGCCATTGCTCATGCGGAAAGATCTTTCAGCAGCGCGCGCGCACAGCCGGAGTCGGAAAAAGGCAACGTCCTGTCCCCAATGATCTGGCCGGTTTCATGTCCCTTGCCGGCAATGAGAACTCCATCGTTTGGGCCGAGCATCGCAAGCGCCCGGGCGATCGCCAAAGCCCTGTCGCTGGTCTCCTCGACATTGTCGAAGCCGTTGGTGCCTAGAAGGATGGCTTTGCGGATCGCCGCTGGATCCTCCGAGCGGGGATTGTCGTCGGTGACGATGACGCGATCCGCCAGGCGCGCCGCCACCTCGCCCATGAGCGGCCTTTTTCCCGCATCGCGGTCGCCGCCGCAGCCAAACACCACGATGAGGTTTTCGCGCACAAGCGGCCGCAATGCCTTGAGGGTTTTTTCGAGCGCGTCCGGCTTATGCGCGTAATCGACGAAAATGGGCGCGCCCTTGCGGCGGCCGACGAGTTCGAGACGGCCGGGCGCGCCTTCGAGCGTTTCGAGCGCCGCGAAGACCGCGCCCGGAGAGCTTCCCGTGGCAATGCAAAGACCGGCGGCGACAAGCACGTTCGACGCTTGAAACGAACCGGCAAGCGGAAGAAGGAGCGAGAATAACCTGTCTCCATGGGCAATTTTGATCCGCGTCGAAAAATTCTCGGCCTTGCTTTCGAGGAGGCGCAGCGCGATGCCTTTCACGCCGGTCGAGACGACCAGAAGGCCGCGCCTTTCGCAAACCGCGACGGCCTTTGCCGCGACGTCGCTGTCGGCGTCGACAACGGCGGGCTGGCCTCTTGCGAGCAAGCGGTCGAACAGTTGCAATTTCGCGGCGAGATATTCGTCCAGCGTTGCGTGATAGTCGAGGTGGTCGCGCGAGAGATTGGTGAAGGCTCCGGCACCGAGGCGGACGCCGTCGAGCCGGCGTTGCAGAATGCCATGCGACGAAGCCTCCAGGGCGAGATGGGTCACCCCGCCGCGCGCCAGTCTGTCCAGGATTTTGTGCAAGGTCACGGGATCCGGCGTGGTCAGCGAGCCCGCGACCGGCCCCGAAGGCGCGACGACGCCGAGCGTGCCAATCGAAGCAGCCTTGGCGCCGAGCGCGGCCCAAATCTGACGCACAAAATCGGCCACCGAGGTCTTGCCGCTCGTTCCGGTGACCGCGACGATCGTTTCGGGCTGGCGTGAGTACATGCGCGCCGACGCATGCGCCAAGGCGCTCCGGACGTCCGCCGCCTCGATGAAGGCAGCGGGCGCGATGGGGTCCGCGGGAGCGCGCTCGGCGACGATTGCGACAGCGCCGCGCCGAACCGCTTGCGGCGCGAAGACGAGGCCGTCCGTTTTTGTTCCTGGCACCGCGAAAAAAACCATGTCCGCCGTCACCGCGCGGCTGTCGGCGCTGATGCTCTTGATCTCGCGTCCGGCCAAGGCTTCTGGAATATCGGCCCGCGGAAACAGTTCGGCAAGGCGCATCAATGAGCCCTTCCGCCATGCGCCGGCACATTTGCCTCCGCATAACCAAGTTTTGCCAGGAGCGGGAAGGGTCGCGTGGGCAGATCGATGCGCGGCGGAAGCCCAAGCAAAGGCCCCGTCCGTTCGATGATCTTGGCGGTGACCGGACCCGCGTTCCAGGCGGCGGTGCGGTAGCCCTTCGTCTCTGGCAAACCTTGCGGCTCGTCCAAAAGCGTTAGAAAGAGATATTTGGGCTTGTCGGCCGGAAGAACCGCCATGAACGTTGTGAGAACCTTATCCTTGGAATAATGGCCGTGGACGATTTTGTCCGCGGTGCCAGTCTTGCCGCCGACGAAATAGCCCTTGATATCGGCTATTCTCGCCGTGCCGATTTCCGCGTTGAGCCGCATCAAATAGAGCATGGCCTCCGACGTTTCCGGCTTAACGACGCGCGGCGCATCCTTCTTCGCATCCTCCTCGCTCCGCTTCAAAAAGGTCGGCGTGACGAGGAGTCCGCCATTGGCCAGCGCGCCGACCGCCATCATGGCCTGCAAGGGAGCAACATTGAGGCCCTGTCCGAACGCAATCGTCATCGTACTAAGCTCGCCCCAGTTCCTTGGGACAAGCGGCTCGCGGGATTCAGGCAGCTCGGTGCGCAGGCGGCTAAGCTGGCCCATTTTGTTCAAGAAAGCCTTATGACCCTCGACACCAACCATCAAAGCCAGGCGCGCGGCCCCAATGTTGGATGAATAGGTAAAGACCTCGGGCACGCTCAAGACCCGGTGCGTCGCATGGAAATCGTGAATGGTGAAATGGCCATAGCGCAGGCTATCGCGCGCGTCGATCCACGAATGCAGCGTGACCTTGCCCAAATCGAGGGCCATGGCAATGGTAAGGGCCTTGAAGGTCGAGCCCATTTCATAGACGCTGGCCGACAGCCGGTTGATGTGATTGGGGTCGAGTGCGTCGGCCGGGGTGTTTGGATCGTAGTCGGGCAAGGAGGCCATCGCGACGACTTCCCCGGTATTCACGTCGAGAATTGCCGCCGCGCCACCCCCTTTGGCCTTGAACTTGGCGATGCCTTTGGCAAGCTCGTCGCGCAAAGCGTAAGTCGCCTTGAGATCGAGCGATGTCGTAATCGGCTTAAGGTTATCTGGCGTCAGACTGAACCCCGCGCCATGCAAATCCGCCAGTCCCTGACCGTCGATATATTTTTCGAGCCCAAAATTGCCGATGCCGTCGAGGTTGGCAAAGCCAAGCACGTGCGCGGCCACCGGGCCGTTTGGATAAACTCTTTTGTTTTCGGGCAGAAACCCGACACCTGGCAGGCCGAGGTGATAGACTTCCTGCTGCTGCTTCGGAGTGATTGCGCGTTTGACCCAAACGAAACCTTTGCGGGAGCCGAGACGCTCGCGCAGTTCATGTGCGTCGACATCGGGAAGCACGGCGGTGAGAAGCTCGACCGCTTCGTCCTTGTCGATAATTCGCCGCGGTTCGGCGAAAACGGACATGACCTTGATATCGGTCGCCAGAAGCTCGCCGTCGCGATCGAGAAGATCGGGGCGTGCGGCGGCGACGGCGTCGGCGGCCGCGCGTTTGACGCTCAAGGGCAGGTCCGGGCGTAAACCAAAGTCGATGAGCTTCACCGCGATGATTCCATAGACCCCCAGAAATACCCACGCCGCGAGTCTAATGCGCGGCGCGCTCTTGTCGTACCTCGCCGAAAAAATGCCGGCAAAGAGACTTTCGATGCCGCGGACGCGGCTGCCCGCAGGCCCGACCGTCGCGCCGTTTGCCTCATTGTCGAGTCCTGAATCGAAGCCGTCGTTCATCTTTTCGCGATCTTCATCCATTTGCTCGCCATCATCTTGGCGGCGTGGCGGACACGGTGGCGTCGAGGGCATTGGCGTCGCCAGGGGTATTCGTCGGCTCCGCCAATCCGAGCGCTTCAAGTTTACGTCCGATCGCATCGACTCTTGGTGCCTTGCCCGGCAAGGTATCCGCCCGGATGATCTGGTTCAGGGCGACCGGTTGTAAATCGAGGAACTTATCGGCGAGCGCCTGGATGCGCTCCGGCCGCGTCAAATGCGCCCATTCGGCGCGCAGTGTGCCGATTTGGTCCTGTTCCAGCTTGATCTCATGCTGGAGCTTCACGATCGTTTCGGCATGAAAGATTGTCTCGTATTTGATCGTATAGGCGTAGATCGCCGAACCTATCAGCGCCGCGATCGCTAAAATATTTAATATCCGCACCATTTCAGCGGCCTCAACGATGAACTTCTGGAAGCTTTGAGAGCGCCATCAGCCGATCGTCGAGACCGCGAGGCACGGCTTTCGTGCGCACGCCGTAACGAAGCTTGGCCGACCGTGCGCGCGGGTTGGCGCTCATTTCACGCCGCGAAGGGATCACCGGCTGCTTGCCACCGATGCTGAAGGTTGGCTCCGGCGGAGCGATCTCGTGCGGGAGCCGCCGGGAGGGCGTTTGACCGCGCCCGGAACGCCCGGCGAAAAACTGTTTGACGATACGATCCTCCAGCGAATGAAAAGTCACCACGGCAAGCCGGCCGCCCTGTTTTAGGATCGCCTCGGCGGCGGCGAGCGCATGCACCAATTCGCCAAGTTCATCGTTGACCGCGATGCGCAGCGCCTGGAACGCGCGCGTCGCCGGATGCAGCTCGCCCGGTTTGCCTGGCGCCACGCGGGCGATCATTGCAGCGAGCATCGTCGTCGAGGTGAAACGCGCCGTGGCGCGGTCCGTGACGATGGCATGGGCGATACGGCGGGACGCACGCTCCTCGCCGAAAAGGTAAAAAATATTGGCCAAGGTTGTCTCCCCGGCGGTATTGACGAGATCGGCGGCGGTCGCCCCCTCGCCGTCCATGCGCATGTCGAGCGGGCCGTCGCCGCGGAAGGAAAAGCCGCGCGCCAGGTCGTCGATTTGCATGGACGACACGCCTATGTCGAGCGCAACGCCGTCGAAATCAAAAAAACCACGCTGCCGCGCCGCCTGGTCGAGCCTGCCAAATCGCTCCTTTACAAGACAGAGCCGACCCCGCGCTTCGGCCACGAACGAGGCTCCGCCGGCAATTGCCGCAGGATCGCGATCGAGCGCGAGAACACGGGTGTCGGGTTTGGCGAGCAGAGACTTCGAATAGCCGCCGGCGCCGAAAGTGGCGTCGAGATAAAGGCCGCCCTCGCGCAGCGCGAGCGCGGCCATGACTTCGTCACGAAGCACGGGAACGTGCCGGGCCGGTCCGCCAGCGGCGAGATAAGCCTCATCGCCGCGACCCGCTGTCATTCCCGTGCTCCATGTGGCCGTGGCGGCGGCGAATCCGGCGCCACGTGTCTGGAACTGAGCTGCTTTCGGTAATCGCGCAGCTGGCTTCTGGCCTCCGCCAGATGCGCGCGAAAACGTCCCGGTTCCCAGATTCTAAACTTAAATCCATGCCCGACGAAAGCGACCTCCGCGGCGATGCCCGCATAGGCCTTGGCGCTTTCGCTCAGGTTCACCCGCCCCTCCGAATCGATCTTTAAAATCTCGCTGGTGCCGATGAGAGCCGTCGAAAACAGATCGCGCTCCTCCGAATAAGGAGAGAGGGGACGAAGAAGCTCGTGAATTTCCCGCAGCAAGGCATGGCCGCCGCAATCCACCGCTTCCACATCGAGCGAGGGATGAATATAAAGACCCTCGAACCCGTCACGCGCGAGCACGGCCCGGAACGGCGCCGGAATCGAGACCCGCCCCTTGGCATCGAGCCTGCTTGTGTAATTCGAGAGAAATCCGCCAGAATCGTCCACTCCCAACCCCACCTGCGCGGGCCCGCGGCAGGCATCTTAGACTCTGCGCGGGATAGCTTGGGATATCATGGGAAAATTTGGGCGTCAATGGAAATGCAGAGCCATCGCGGGACAATCTTGCGAAGAAGCGCGCGACGAAGCGGGGCCGGCCCATTGACGAAGCCGCCGTTGCCTGATTTCCGTCCGCTGACCTCAAGATTCGAAGCGGGATGTTATGACGCGGATTGGACAAAAGACGGCATTCGTGTTTGCCGGCGGCGGAAGCCTCGGCGCGATCCAGGTCGGCATGTTGCGTGTTCTGGTATCCGAAGGAGTGCAACCGGATTTCGTGGTTGGCGCGTCGGTCGGCGCGATGAACGCCGCCTATTTCGCCGGGGCCCCGAACGCTGAAGGCGTGGCGAGGCTCGCGGAAATCTGGTCTCGCCTTCAGCGCAGCGAGGTCTTTCCGGTCACGTTCAAAAGCGCATTCGGTCTGCTAAGCCATCCAGAGAGTGTCATCGATTCCGGCGGCCTGCGGCATCTGATCGAGGCCAACTTGGCCTACGCGCGCTTGGAAGATGCGACGATTCCCGTTCACGTCACCGCGACCGATGTCGAGGGGATGGCGATTGTTCTCTCGAAGGGACCGGCGATCGACGCCATCCTAGTGGTCTGATTCATTTG